>CAZFKF010000466.1:0-4992 GCA_964518805.1 uncultured Planctomycetaceae bacterium
CGGCGCAGAAATAGCCGCGAAACGGGGCAGGGGAGGGGGGAAGCCTGGGACACGAAGCGTTTCGGAACGCAGCGTTCGATGTCGCCGTCCCGTCGGTGCCTCTCGTGTCTCGCTGAGTCTCCCTATCACGCCCGCGCCGCTCCCCCTCTTTCGTCACGCGGAAGCGGCAACTATGATAGTGCGATTGCCGGTCTTCAGTTTCCACGGTTCCTGCATCCGGAGCGACGATCCATGCGTTCGATATGTCTTGCGGCGGTCTTGCTGGCGGTGTTCAACGTGTCCCAGGCTCGGGCCGCGACCGAGGCTTGTAGCGATGCGTGTGGCGAGAAGGACAAGGGCTGGGTCACGCTCTTCGACGGCAAGTCGCTCAAGGGCTGGAAGGTGACCGGATGCGAGGCCGAAGTTCAGGATGGGGCAATCTTGCTCAAGTCGGGCAACGGCCTGGTTCAGGCCGAGCGAACGTACCGTGATTTTGTGCTGGAGGTCGACTGGAAGGCCCTCCGGACCGACCGCTGGGACTCGGGCATCTTCTTCCGATCCAGCGAGCCGCCTCTGGGCGAGCCTTGGCCCAAGACCTATCAGGCCAACCTGCTCAAGGGGATGGAAGGAAACGTGAACGAGTTGAAGGCGGCGCGCAGCACGGGCCTCACCAAGCCTGGCGAGTGGAACCACTTCAAGCTGACGGTCGTGGGCAGCAAGGCGGAGTTGGAGATCAACGGCAAGCCGGCGTGGAAGGCCGACGGCGTCAACGAGCCCAGCGGATACATCTCCCTCCAGGCCGAGATCCCTGGCGGGGGCCAGTTCCTCTTTCGCAACATCCGCATTAAGGAACTCGGCGGCGAGCGCTGACGCGTGCAAAGCTACGCGGTGATGCCCTTGGTCAAGGCCATGAACGCGGTTTCGAGGTTGATCTCTTCTTCCTTGAAGGCCGTGAGCCGATAGCCGGCCTGAATCAGCAGGGCAGGCAGATCGCTGTAGTCCTCCGTCCCTTCGCGAAGCGTGGCCAGAAGGTGGCCGTTGCGCACGTCGATCTTCTCGACGCTGGGATGTGATTCCAGCGTCTTGGCCGCCTCGTCCAGCCTTCCGGAAAGGACAATCTGGAGGACCGGCTGGCGCCGGACCTGGCGCATCACGTCGGTCACTTCGGCCGAGATCAAGAGCTTGCCCTTTTCGATGATGCCGATCTTGTTGCACACGTCCGCCAATTCGGGCAGGATGTGGCTGGAGACCATGATCGTCTTGCCCAGCCCGCGGAGTTCGCGCAGGAGGGCCCGGATCTCGATGCGTGCCCGCGGGTCCAGGCCGCTGGCCGGCTCGTCGAGCAGAAGCACCTGGGGGTCATGCAGGAGCACGCGGGCCAGACCGAGCCGCTGGGTCATGCCGCGCGAGAGACTCGTTACCATGGCCCCCCGCTTGTAATCCAATCCGACCAGATCGAGCATGTCGTCGCAGACCTTGCGACGCTTCGAGCCGCGGATGCGGTAGGCTGCGGCAAAGAACTCCAGGTACTCGATCACCTTCATGTCGTCATACACGCCGAAGAAATCGGGCATGAAGCCGATCAGCCTCCTGATTTCCTTGGGATGCGTGTAGATCGAGTAATCGCACACGTAGCCCACGCCCCAGGTGGGCTGCAACAACGTGGCGAGGATGCGCATCGTGGTGGTCTTGCCCGAACCGTTCGGGCCGATGAAGCCGAAGACATCGCCCCGGGCAAGTTCCAGGGTGAGATTGTCGATCGCCCGCAGTTCGCCGTAGACTTTTGTGAGGTCTTCTGTCTTGATCACGGGAGCTTCCTAAAGGATGAACGACGAAGGCTGAAGCGAGACGGACGAAGGGGACGATCGTCGGCAAAGGGCGCACCGGCGTTGCCGACGGCCATCCCGGGTAAGCCGTTTGTGATCGCCCTCCGGCCTTTCATCACTCATCCCTCAACTTTCGCCTGTTATTCGTCATCGCTCGCTCTTACCCACCGGCACGACGAAGCGATAGATCGTCAGATGCCGATCCTGAGGGCCGGCCAAGACCTGGCCTTCGGAAACCAGAGGTGCGCCGTGGCGCGCCGAGTCTGATTCACTTGGCCCGGTGGCCACGAGGATGGCGCGATTGGCCTGGAGCAGATCGCTCAGGTCGATGAACCCTTGATGCCGGTGCACCAGCCCGGTGTAACGGTGCCCCCCGGCGGCCTTGAAGAACATCATCGCCCGGACGACATACATCAGGTCGACGCTGCCGCGATCGTACGGAGTGGCCCGCTGGACACCTTCGGCAAACAGCAGCCGGCGTCCGGTCAGCAGGGTGTTCAGATCGCGGCGTTCGGTGGTGGGGCCGACCTGAGCGGATTCGCCCGGCGCCAGTTCTCCCAGCAAATAGGCCCACCGCCCATAGCACAACAGGCATTCGGAAAGTGGAAAACAAAGCGTGTTGGTGATCGTGCCGACCGGGATGCGATCCTCCTCGACGATCTGGACTGCGGGATGCGCCGAGGTTGCGCCATTCCAGCGGGCGGTGAAACTCTTGGTCGACCAAGTGGGCAGGGGCACGCCGGCCAAGGTGTCCGGATGCGGCAGGCAATCGTATGTCTCTCTCCATACGGTCGGCGTGGCGGTCTTGGGGTCCATGCCGCCAAGGGCCTCGCCCGGGAGCCCGAGCCAGCAGGCCACGACGTCCGCCCGAGTGGCTCCCTGCGCGTCGAGCCCCTGCGGCACGAATGTCACGTTGCCTCGCTGCGCGCGGGGACTGAACACCGTGGCCCACGACGCGCCGCGAACCTGGTTCGACGCCGTATCCACATCCACGACGTCGACCTGGTTCACGCGCATCCGATCGCCCTTGATCCGATGCGCCAGCACATAGGCTCCCACGCAGAACGTTGTGACGACGAGCGGGAAGGTGACCCAAGTGAGCGTCGTGCGCCGGGCGATCTTGTGAACGAAGAAGTAGTCGCCCGGTCCGATCAACGCAAGATACACGCCGATGAGCGTCACGACGATCCAAAACGGGATCACCGGCACCTCGGAAAACTGGTCCAACGCGCTGCGAAGTTGCCCGGCCATATCGTCGAAGCCGTAATGCAGCACCGCGCCGCTGGCGTGGGAACTGTCGGGCTGGGCGTCTTCTGCACCGAGGAGTTTTCCCCACAACTGCCCACGGTCGGACCATGCGGCGAGCGGCGGGAGATCAAGATCCAAGCCCACGAAGACCACGCTGCCGAATCCCAAGGAACGGCGCACGATCAACGGCAGGTTCCCTTCGCGGGCCTCGACGACGCCCTCGACTTCGGACCACTGCGGCGCGCGAAGCGCCGTCTGCTTGGCGAAGCCCTCGCGAGGTATCTGCGCCGCGCCGCCGCAGTAGGTCTCGATCGCATTCGTGTTCCGAAGCGGAATCGTTCGCACCAGTTTGCCGGGGGCGAAACCAGCCAATGGGCCCCCGGCGCCTACCAGAGACTCGGCATTGCGCCCAGCGCACAGCAGCAGAGAGCCCCCCATGCGGACCCACTGCTCCAGCGCCACAACCGGGGGGCTTCCGGCCTTCAGGCCGGCGTATGCCTTGGCGTCGCTGGTGGCAAGGACGACCATGTCCGCACTCTCGAAGCCGCACCAGTGGGACGGAAGCTGGGCGGCGTCCGACAAGCGAACGGCCACAACGCGTCCTCCGGCAGGCTGCCGCACGCCAGCGAGTGTTTCTTCGATGGCGAGCGTTTCCGGCCCGACAACGACGATGAGCCCTTCCGTCGAACGCAGGGCCCTGGGAAACACGCTAGGGAGCTCGACAGCCGTCGCCTTGAACTCGCGATGGACCTGCACGGCACCTTCCGATTGGAAGAGTTGAACCGTCAGCGAGGGCTCCGTGCGTCCAAATTTGACGAAGAGACTAATGGACTTGGAATCCCCGGGCTGGACACTGCAAGTAGGGTCGGTCGGGCTGAAGAAGCGGCACGGCATGCCATCGCCGTCCGGAGTGATCGCCGCCACTTGCCCGGACCACGGTTCACTGCCACCGCGCAACAGCACCTCCACAGGGGTCCACAGCCCGGCCTTGTACTGCCCGCCCATCCCGACGCGCACGCCAACAATCTCAGGCAGACTGCCTTCGCTGCCGAGGGCAATGGGGGAGATCGCCCCAAGAGGAATGGAAGCCAGCGCCGCGAGAATCCAACGCATCACGGTTTCCCCGCATCGGGACAGACGCAAACCAACTGCCCGCATCCGGGGCATCCGCGCCCATACTTTTCGGCAATGGCGGCCTCCAAATCGACTCCAACCACGTTGGCGATGGTGGCTAGCCAGGCCAGGACATCGGCAAACTCCGCCGCGCGTTCTTCCTGGGTCCCATGACGAAGCGCGGACGCCAATTCGCCCACTTCTTCCATGAGCCACATGAACGTCCCATCGACCCCCCGAGCGACGTCCTTGCGGAGATACATCCGGCGGATCAACTCCTGAAACTCCGCAATGGCTATCGACATCGTCTGCAAGTCCTTATTGCTGAATATCTTCCAGCAGCCAATCGACGACGCGGACCAGACCATCTTCGTCGTGCGAAGGGGCGATCCGATCGGCGGCGGCCTTCACTTCCGGCAGGGCGTTCCCCATCGCGATACCTAGACCAGCCCCGCAAATCATGGGGATATCGTTCACGTCATCACCCACCGCGCAGATTTCGTCGTCTGCGCACCCCATCTGATGGGCCAGTTGAAGGACGCCCGACCACTTCGTAACGCCCGCGGGGGCAACCTCGCACATGAAGCCGGTGTATTTGGGGCTACGTAATACGTGGGTCGAAAGTTTGCCAGGAAGTACTTTGTGCAGCGCCCTTTGCAGGGCAAGCATCTGTTCCTTGGTCCCCATGGCGAATGCCGCGAACGTGTCTTCTGGGGGGGAATCCACTAGGGTGGGGCAAACCCGACCACAGCCTGGGTTCAAACGCACATATTCTGCCAACTCGCGGCCCGCCACTTCTTCGCGCTCTCGGTAGAAGTCGAATCCC
>CAZFKF010000467.1:0-4990 GCA_964518805.1 uncultured Planctomycetaceae bacterium
ATTCTCCTCCGTCCGACCTCACCCGTCAGGCGCGTTTCCCGCCTGCATACTGGCGTCCCAGCGGCGGGCGAACGCCAGCAGCAACGGTTACTTCTTCGGCGCTTGATTCGACTTCATCTGCATCGTCTTCTGCTGCATCTCCGCCATCTTCTTCGCCTCTTCCTCCTTGCTCAGCTTTGACGCGCTGCCGCCGCCTCCGCCGCTACTGCCGCAGCCAACAACGGAAAAGGACAAGGGGATGAGCAGCGCCAACAACATAGCCAATTGTTTCATCGTCATTCCTCCCAAGGTGAAAACGCGTCCGCCGTGGCGCCGGTGCGTGCACCACGATCCCCAATGCGACCTCCTCCAGGTCATGCCACGGCACCGTCCTGGCAAGAATTCCTCAACGGCAACAGCGCGGATTGCGACCGAGACCTCGCCGCAGAAGCTGGGCAAAACCTCGCACGGGGCATTCCCCGTGCGAGGAATTCAAGTGAGCGCGCCCTTCCAATGTTACGGCATCGTAAAGGGAATGCCATCGTTTCGGCAGCCCATGGCCAACCACGTGGCATACTCCACCGTTTGGCCCACGAAACGGACGGAGCCATCGCCCATTGCCACATTAACCCCGCCGGGGTGCTTGCTGCGGGCGGCGAAGACGTTGACGGGATTGCCGCCGGAACCGGCGAAGAAGTCGCAATCGCTGGAGGCGACGTTCGGGTACTGCCAATTAGGGGGGGCCAACTGGGTGATGTGATGGCAGGTCGCCCAGCCAGACCAGCACCCGTTACCCGGATAGTGATTGAACCCTCCGGCAAGGGCTTGTTGTCCCCACCCGTCAACAGCGGCCCGGAGGCCCGCAACGCTGCCGCTGGGCATGTTGTTCGGGAAACTGACGTCCCAATTGAACGGCGCGGAACCCGACCGGTACCAGTCGTCTTGCGGTGCCGCCTGGGGCGACGCGCTGCCGTCAGCGCTCGGAGTGCCCCGTTCGGCCAGCATCACGGTGTTGGACAGCCCGTCGGTGACATCCGCAAAACTCGTTTCGTAGCGCCACTGGAACATGCCGTTGTTCACCTTACCCCAGTCCCATCCGCCGTTGGGGCCCAGGCTGAAGGCGTAGCTGTTCGGGGCCCAGGTTGGCACCGGGTCCGAGGGGCAGTGCATGGTGGAGACTCTCGCCCCAGCGGAACTGAGAAGGTTCCAATTGACGCCATTCCTCCACATGCATTGCATCTTGTACTGGCTGTACAAGGCCATCTGCTCAAAGTAGGGCGTCATGCGAATGAACAGCGGGGTTCCCCACCTCGGGCAATCGAAACCGCCGGACCCGCAACCGCTTGAGGTACCACACTGAGCGCCATACGCTGCACTGTCCGTCCTGCCATTGTAGAAGCCTGCCGACAGGGTCTTCGCCGAGTCGTGGTAATTGTGAAAGGCCAAGGCAAGCTGTTTCAATTGGTTGGTGCACTGAGAGCGCCGGGCGGCTTCCCGGGCCGCTTGCACTGCAGGCAACAACAACGCGATCAGGATACCAATGATCGCAATGACAACAAGCAACTCCACCAGCGTAAAACCTGACTTACTGCGAAACAATCTCATAGCCGTCTCCGTAAACGAGAAATAGAAATGCCGATAGAACCACCAAAGACAAGACGCACGATCCGACTTCGCACACCAACGCGACGACCGCCTGAAGGTGCTGCGAGAGTAGCATCCCTAATTAAATATTCGCCTTTCGGCGCTTCTTGCGTCAGTATACTCTGACACGCATCCAACGCAATCGCCTTCTTGCAAGAAAATCGCGCACGAGGCAATGGTATATCGGGTGGTATTCATATAACCCGGTGGATGCATCCCTTTTCGCGGATGGTCGTCCTCTTTGCTACATGGATAGTGCCCCGGGCCGATCGCGGGCGGGCGCTTGCGGATTATGCAGTTTGCGGTTGGCAAAAAATATCCGCCAGCGGTTGCAGGTGCGCGGTTGGATGGGTACGCTCATGTTGGACTCGGTCAAAGAGTCTTCCGAAGTCCCGCGATTCTTGGGAGTTCGCTCATTCGTTTAGAGACTCTCACCATATCCCGTCTCGGCAAAAGGAGAGTGGCAGTGGCGACCTATGGTTTTGATGCGGTGGGTTCGTACATTCTCGTGGTCGCGCTTGCGGCCCTCATGGTGTTCGTCCTCGTGTGGCAGCCCTATCGCAGGGTGCGGACGATCAATGTCTGGCTGGCGTCGGGCGCGGTGGGCATCCTTTTGGGGTGCAGCATTCCATGTGCCCTGTTGGAACTCAACGGCTACTGCGTGACGAGAGTCCCTTCGCCCTCCTCGACCCTGGCTGCCAACGAGGCGGGATTGAGTTGTGGGGGCGGAGCGACCTGTCCGGTGACGGGCAAGCCCATGAACGACACATCGGATGCGCGCGGGGGGGCTGGAAAGATCTGTCCGATGACGGGCAAGCCCATCGATGGCACGAAGGGCATGCCGTCAGCGGGCGCAGGCGGCGAGTCGTTCAAGTTCTGCCCGATGACGGGCAAGCCCATCGAAGGCACGAAGGGCATGCCGGCAGCAGCCGCAGGCGGTGAGTCGCTCAAGATCTGTCCGATGACGGGCAAGCCCATCGACGGCACGAAGGGCATGCCGGGGGCAGCCGCAGGCCGGACCGAGAAGCCGCGACCCCAGGTCCAACTAACCACGATGGTGCAGAAGTTGGCCTTGTTGACTGGCGACATCGGCATCACGCTTACCGCCGAACAGGCGGCAGCGATCACCGCGCATCTTAAGGACGTTGAGTCGCTCTCCCACTTGTCGGACTTCGATGCCAAGGCCAGGTACGACAAATTGGTCGCTGTGTTAAACGACAAGCAGAAGGCGAGTCTTGAGGCGATCGAGGTTTCGTTTGCGGCCGTGCCTGCCGGGTCCTCGGCATCGGGCGGGGCATGCCTCATGGAAGACGCTTACCGAAACCCATTCAAACGCGAAGTTCCAGGCAAGGTTCTCAACTCGCTCCGCGAGCGACTCGCCGCCCCGGCGCCCAAGGCAGAGACTCCCAAGACTCCGCCGGCTAAAGCGGAACCCGCGAAGGCCGACGCGCCCAAGAATCCGACCGCCAAGTCCTGACGCCGCCGCATGCGGACCTGGCTAGCAGGCAATCCTGCCGTCGTGCAGGCGCAGTTGCGTGTCGGCCAACCGCTGGGCTTCGGTGCGGCTATGCGTCACGTGGAGCACCGTCACGCCTGTCTGCGACCGCACGCTCGCCAAGAGCGTGTACATTTGCTCGCGCGTGGCATGATCCAAGGCGCTGAGCGGTTCGTCGAGGCACAGCACCGAGGGGTGAAACGCTAGGGCTCGTCCGAGGGCCACGCGCTGTCGCTCGCCGCCGCTGAGGCCTTGGGGGAGTCGATCCAGAAGCCGTTCGAGGCCCAGCATCGTCGCCAACGCATGGACTCGCTGTTCCACCTGCGGGGCGGACCATCGCCGAACGTGCAGGGCGAACGCCAGATGCTCGGCCACGGTCATGGCGGGAAACAGCACGCCGTCTTGAGGCACGTAGCCGATACCGCGCTCGCCGGGACGCAGATGGGTCGCCACGCCAACCGGCAGGACAATGCGCCCGCGCAGCAGCGGACGCAACCCGCAAATGGCCTCGAGAATGCTCGTCTTGCCCGAGCCCGTCGAACCCATCAGGACTCCGTACGCACCGGACGGGATCGAGAACGAAATGCCCTGCAGTCGGAATCCTCCCTGCTCGATCCATAGGTCTTCCACGCTGATCATCGCGTGATCTCCGACACGCTCCACTTGGGTCGCCCAGCCAAACGCATGATCGCGAGGACCGCCGCAGCGGTGACGATCATGATGATCGAGACGGCCACGGCCGCGGGCAGGTTTCCGATGCTCAGTTCCAGAAAGACCGTGGTTGAGAGCACCTCGGTTCTCATGCGGGTAGCTCCGGCAAAGACCAGCAGCGGGCCGAACTCGCCCAACGCCCTCGCCCAGGCCAGCGTCGCCGCCGTGACCATTCCGCGGCGGGTCTCGGGCAAAACCACTTTCCAGAACGCGTACGCACGGTTGCAGCCGAGCGTCAAAGCGACTTGCTCGCGGCGAGGATCGATGAGCTGGAAGGTGGACTGCATCGTGCGCACGGCGAACGCGCACGCCACCACGAATTGGGAGAGAACCACGGCCGGGACCTCGTAGATCACCGCCTCGCGAACCGCCCGAGGTGTGAACTGGAAGAGGATCAGCAGGCTGAGGCCCAGGACCAGCGGCGGAAGCACGATCGGTATGTCGAGAATCAGATCCACCAGGTCGCGTCCCGGGAAACGGAACCTGGCCAGAACGTAGCCCAAGGGCACGGCAACCCACAGCGAGAGAATGGCCGTCAAGGTGCACGAGACGATGCTCAAGACGATCGAGTAGCGGATCTCCGGCTTGGCCAAGGCGGCGAAGATGGTGTGGCCCACGAGCCTCGACAACAAGGGGCGATCCGGGGCGTCTCGAGTGGACTGGGCCGATTCGGCAGGCTTGCTCGTCGCCATGTAGACGAGATCGGCTGCGAGCAGGGAGACGATCATCAGCACGTAGAAGCCGCTGATGATGCCCAACGCCGCAAAGTGCCACGCGTCTCGGCGGGGTTTGTGCGGCGGCGCGTCGACGGTCGATGGAACGGTCATGGTTGCTTGCCTCGCCGGCGTGGGATCGCTCCGTCGTTCACTTCATTAAGTGCCGAGTTCCGGGCGGCCGGGAGCCGGTCCAAACGCCAGACAAACCCGGCGGATTCGAAACTCGCCCGCGATGCAGCGATCGCCGCCACCAGACGCCTGGCCAGTTCCTTGCGATCGCTGGACCGGGCGATGCCCAAAACCTGGGTCCCCTTCGCGTGCTTCGACTCGACGGGGATCGCCTCGAGTCTCCCGGATTCCCCCAGAAGGTCGGAATTCCACGCCAAGACCACGTCGCACGTACCCGTCGTCGCCGCCGGCACCAGCATCCCGGACGTCGCCACCT
>CAZFKF010000468.1:0-4989 GCA_964518805.1 uncultured Planctomycetaceae bacterium
CTCGCTTGGCCGGCGGGCCCATGGTCGCCGGGAGCGACTCCTTGAGGACCGCCTCGACCGCTTGTTCGTCGCCGGCTGCCAGGGGGTGGAGTTCGAGCCAGGGCTCGCGGTCGGTTTGCCGGCCGAAGAAGAGGGCCTGGCAGAGCATCCGCGGAGTGTTCGAGAGCGTGATCGCCGTTCCCTCGGCCGGAAGATCCCGGTCCAGCACCAGATAGGCTGCCAGCGGCGGCGGGCTTCCCTCTTCGGCGAGCGAGGCCAGATCGACGTTCATGGTTCGCAGCCGCGTGGCGGCAGCGGCCGCGATCTGGAACCGTTCGACGTCCAGAATGGGGTAGGTGAGGCTGAGTACGTCGACCTGGTCCCCGAGCGGATCGTCGCTCAGAAAGAGGGCCACGGCCATGGCCTCGACCGCGTCTTCCAGGGGGACATCCAGGCCGGCGAACTTGCGCAACGCTTCGGCGCAGCCCGCCGAATCGGCCTGCCAGCCTCGAATAAGCGCCACGTTCCGCCACACCGCCGGATGATCGCCAGCCTTGGCTGCGATGGCCAGAAACTGCTGTTCGGCCGCCGACCATTGACCTCGCCGGGCGGTCTTCAGGGCCTCGTCGAACTCGGCACGCCATGGGGCGTCCACGGGGCACTCAAGCAGCCGACGCTCGTCCTTGACCCAGATCGGCAGATCGCGCGAACTGCTGATCCGGGTCAGAAGCTCCAATGGCATGGAATCCTCACGGGTGAGCATGAGGGCCCATTGCAGCACCGCCCGGGCCGCCAGGATGTTCCCCTCCATCACCAGAATTTGCCCCACCGCGGTCAGCATTTCGTAGGCGCGCATGGGCACCTCTGCACCCGCCGCCTCCATCGCTTGCTGGAGAAAGGGCATGGCGGCCTTTCCCCCCTGCTGAGCCGCCGTCACGATTGCCATTTCGGCCAGGGCGACCGGATTCTTCGGATGCAGTTGCACAAACCGGGCGGCCAGCGGCTCAACCTCCTCGATCCGACGCGTAATGCGCAGGAGGAGGCAGTGATAAGCCATCAGGCAGGCCCGGCCCGGATGCTTCTCCTCCATGCGCTCCACATGGGCCAGCGCAGCCTGGAATTGCTCGCCTTCGAGCATGCGGTCGATCTTCTGCAAATCGCCGAGCAGGTCCGAGCAGCAGAACTTGATCTTCTTGCCGGTTCCACCGGGACAGGGGGAATAAGCGTCCAGTGGCATAGTCGTATGCATCCGTGGAGGGGAATAGGAAAGGAAAGCCCGACCACAAGGGCCGGGCGAGGGAAAATCCTATCATACAGATGCCCGAATGGCGAGGGGGTGGCTCGCCATGCCACGAGCGATGGTTGTCCGGTGTGCGGCAACCGTATATTGCTTCCGAAGGAAGTCATCCGAACCTGCCTGGAGATCATGTTCCCAAGCGTGCCCTGGACGACCTGGTAGTTAGAATAGGATAGACTATAGGAAAGTCGAGGAGCATGAAGCGACGACCGCACCGAACTGCGAACCTGCTGGCGATAGGACATTCACCATGACAGACGACCCCAACGAACCCGAACTGCTCGTCGCGCTGGCCACCGAGGCGGAAGCGGCGAGTATTGTGACGGCTTTGGCCGAACGCGACATCGAAGCCTCGACGACCGTGGGCTCGGCGTTTCCAGGGAGTCTCGGCCTGGACGGCGCGGCCCAGGTGATCGTGAAACGCTCGGACCTCGATCGGGCGAAAGCTGCCTTGGCAGAGATCCGTCAAGAGTTCAGCGACATCGACTGGTCCAAGGTCGACATCGGCGAGTCGGAAGAACCGGAGACGGAGGAGGAGTAGACGCGGGAGTGGAAGACGACATGACGGTGAAGACGCTTCGGCGGGCGTCGCTCCACTCCGTCCGCCCTACGGCTACACGGTACCGTGTACTCCTCACATCCGATCCACGACGCTGATTCCCAGCAGTTCCAATCCCTGGCGGATCGTGCGGGCCGTCAGATCGCAGAGCAGCAGCCGGCTCTGACGCAGTTCGTCGGTCTCGGCCCGCAGCACGGGGCAATTCTCGAAGAACGTCGAGTAGCGGTTTGCCAACTCGAAGAGATACGCGGTCAGTTGGTTGGGGCGATAGTCGGACACGACCAGGTCGAGGGCCTCGCCGAAGCGGAGCAGTTCCAGGGCCAGGGCCCGCTCGGCGGGCGTATCGAGCCGTATTGCAGCCCCCGAGGCCCGCAGCGCGTCCACGTCCACGCTTCCCTTGGCAAAGATGCTCCTCACCCGGGCATAGGCGTACTGCATGTACGTGGCCGTGTTGCCGTTCATGGCCAGCATCTTGTCGTAGCTGAACACGTAGTCGCTGGTGCGGTTTTGCGACAGGTCGGCGTACTTAATGGCGGCGATGCCCACGGTCTCGGCAACGCGTTGGCGTTCTTCGGTCGAGAGGTCCGGACCCTTGGGCTTGGACTGATCGTTCGCCTCGACGACTTCGGCGGCGCGGCGGACCGCTTCGTCCAGCAGGCCTTCGAGGCCCACCGTGTCGCCCGCCCGGGTGCGGAACGGACGCCCGTCCTCGCCCAACACGGTGCCGAAGCTCACGTGCTGCAAGTCAACATCGCCATAGCCCAGCAGGCGTCCGGTCGTGAAAAGCTGCTCGAAATGCAGCGATTGGCGGTGATCGACCACGTACAGGATCGCGTCGGGCTGCCACGTTTCCATGCGATAGCGGAGCGTGGCCAAGTCGGTCGTGGCGTAGAGGAACGCCCCGTCCTGCTTGCGCACGATCATCGGCACCTGGTGGCCTTCGAGAAAGATGCAGATTGCCCCGTCGCTCTCTTGGGCGATGCCGCGGTGGATCAACTCATCGACCAGCGGGCCGAGGCGATCCTCGTAGAAGCTCTCGCCCAGCGTGTGGTCGAACCGCACCCCGAGCCGGCCGTACACGCGATTGATCTCGTCCTCGCAGAAGGGCAGGAATTCCTCCCACAGCCGCCGGTTTTCTTCGTCGCCCGCATGAAGCTTGGCCGTCTCGGCCAGCACGGCTGCGCCGACGTTCTGGTGCTGCTGGGCCAGCGCGCAAAGGGCCGGGTCGGCCTCGACCGCGGCCAGTTTGCCTTCCAGAGACGTGACCTCCTCGCGGGCCTCGGCCAGATCGGTCTGCAGGCGTCGTAGACTCTTGCCCGCCTGCTTGTCGGCCTTCTTGCCTGGCGCGGGCTGGGCGGCCTCTTGGGCCTGGCGCAGGGCGGCCTCTTGTTCGACGATCCGGGCCTGCTTGCGCGGCAACTCGGCCCGCCCCTCGTGGTAATCCATCAACTGCCGCACCAGGCGATACAACCGGGCCAGTTCCTGCACGGGATTGGCCAGGTAAGCCTGGCGGTCGCAGAAGTGTCGGTACCCGTACAGGATCATGCCGAACTGCGTGCCCCAGTCGCCGATGTGGTTGTCGCTGATCGCCCGGTGGCCGAGGAACCCCAGCGTCCGGTAGAGGCTGTCGCCGATCACCGTCGAGCGGATGTGGCCCACGTGCATCGGCTTGGCCACGTTGGGGGCCGAATAGTCGATGACAAAGGTCCGCGGGTGTTCGGCGGGGGGAATCCCCAGGCGCGGGTCGGTCACGGCCGCGGCCAAGTGCTCGGCCAGCCACGCGTCGCGGAGCCTCACGTTGATGAAGCCCGGCCCGGCGATCTCCGGGGGCATCGCGATATCGCTCACGTCGAGCCGGGCCACGATCTCCTCGGCGATGTCGCGCGACGCACGCCCGAGGTCCTTTCGCAACGGCATGGCCAGGTTGGCCTGGTAGTCGCCGAATCGAGGGTCCTGGCTCTCCTGGACCATGTCCAGCAGTTCGGCGATCCGCTTTGGATCGGCCACCCAACCGGTCAGGGCGCGACGAAAACGGTTGCGAAGTTCAAACAGAAGGCTCATGGGCGCCTCGCGGCAAGGATTCGACGTGCGGAGAGAGACTTCCCAAGCCTCCAAGGCTTCGGAAATCCGGACCCTATTTCTCGCCCAGACGCGAGGTGCGCGGCGTGAAGGGCACGCGCTTGGCCTGGGCCCAAAGGTCTTCGATGGCGTAGTACTGTCGGGCCTCGGCGTCGAACAGATGGATCACCACGTCGCCGTAGTCCAAGAGGATCCAGCGGCTTTCCTGGTATCCTTCGATGCCCAACCGCCGGTCCCCCATGTCCTTTTCCAGGGTGCGGTCGATCTCCTCGCTGATGGCGTGGAGCTGCCGGCGGCTCGTGCCGGTCGCCATGACGAAATAGTCGAAAATGGCCGTCACACCGCGCATGTCCAGGACCACGATGTCGCGGCCGCGGTTGTCGGCCGCCACCTGCGCGGCCACCAGCGCCCGTTTGAGCGATTGAGCGGCCGCGGGGGGCGAGTCGGTCGACGCCTCGACGGACTTTGAGTCCACATTCACCCTCTCGTGAGGAACCATACTTATGCCAACTGGGGATATTCTATCCCGAATCCGCCTGCGATGCCAAGGGGCCGTTGTCCTTGCTTGTAGAATTCAACAAACGTCTGGACCACAAAATACCCCCAAGAATAACGGAGACCGCATGATGGCCGACTTCCTCGAACCCGGCGCCCATGCCCCCGATTTCACCCTCACCGCCGACAACGGCAAGCAGGTGAAACTCAGCGAGCTTCGCGGCAAGCGGGTGATCCTCTACTTCTACCCCCGCGACGACACCCCAGGCTGCACGTGCGAGGCCCAATCGTTTCGCGACCACAAAGCGCCGTTGCAGAAGCTTCGGGCCACGGTCGTCGGCGTCAGTCCCGACAGTGCGGCCAGTCACGAGAAGTTCCGCGACAAGCACCATCTCAACTTCCCGCTCCTGGCCGACGAGGGCCACGAGGTGGCCGAGACCTTTGGGGCCTGGCGGCCGAAGACGCGGTTCGGTAAAACCGCGATGGGCATCCAGCGATCCACCTACCTCATCGACGAACAGGGCGTGGTGCGCAAGGTGTGGAAGAACGTCAAAGTCGATGGCCATAGCGAGCAGGTTCT
>CAZFKF010000469.1:0-4982 GCA_964518805.1 uncultured Planctomycetaceae bacterium
GCCCTCGAATGGTGCCTTCATCGCGGGTACATCTACTTCGCGGTTGAGGGCTCGAAGCTGCCCGCGGATTATCCGCTCAGCTACGCGGCAAGGCCCGCAGGGATCAGCCTGCTGGCAGTCCAGAACGTGCTCATCCGCGACCTCGTCATCCAGGGCTATCACCTCGATGGGATCAACGCCCTGAACAGTTGCCAGCGGGTACGCGTCGAACGCGTGACCTGCCGCGGCAACGGACGGAGCGGCGTTGCCACGGGCGGCGCGTCGCTGGTCGACCTCCAGGACTGCGTGCTGGGCAACAACGGCGCCGCGCAGCTCTTGACGCTTCCCTGGTCGGAGACTTTCTTGCGCCGCTGCGACCTTCTGTCGAACACCGCCCCAGCTTGGGTCGACCAAGGAGGCAAGCTGTACCGCGACGGCGAGGAAGTGCGCGGCGGACTCGACGACTTCCGGTCGCAACCCGGCCCGGATGCCCCAGCCAACAAGCCGGAGACGAAGAGCGAACCCGGCAAGAAAAAAACGAAATAGAACCGTCTTCCGACCGATCTCGGGACGGCTTCGAGAGCCGTCCCACTCGAACGACGACAGGCGGTTCGGCAAACGCTTAACGTTTCGAGAACTGGACACCCCGGCGGGCGCCGCGGAGTCCGTACTTCTTCCGCTCTTTCATGCGGCTGTCGCGGGTCAAGAGGCCCGCGTCGCGGAGCGGCTTGTCGAACGTGCCGTCGATGGCCTTCAGGGCCCTCGCGATTCCCAGCTTGCAGGCATCGGCTTGGCCCGTTGGACCACCGCCGTGGACCCGGATCTGGACGTCGTAGTGCTCACGATTTCCGAGCTTCTGCAACGGAGCCAGAACGGCCCGCTGCTGCTCGTCGCTGGGGAAATACGCTTCCAGCGTTCGCTCGTTGATCACGATCTTCCCGTGACCGGAGACAACACGCACCCGGGCGACCGCAGTCTTGCGCCGGCCGGTCCCCAACATAATGCCCGCCAGAGGGGGCGAAACCACGGGTGTTTCTTGGACGGTCGTGCCTTCTGACATGGATATCTTTCTTGGTCTCTTTGGCGGACAGGTTTACCTGGATTCCAGATAGCCTCGGCGGACGTGTCAGGAAGACGCCTTGGCCGCCTTGCTGCGGGACTTCTTGACGGCCAGCACGAGGGGCTCGGGCTGCTGGGCTTGGTGAGGGTGCTCGTTTCCAGCGTAGACCTTCAACTTCTCCAGCATCGAGACAGCCAGCTTGTTCTTCGGCAGCATGCGCCGCACGGCTTCCTTAAGGATCTTCTCGGGCTTGCGGGCCAATCGGTGGCCGGCGGTCTCCGTGCGAAGCCGCGTCCAGCCGGTGTACCACGTATAGCGTTTCTGCTCCCACTTCTTGCCGCTGAACACGACCTTCTCGGCGTTGACCACGATCACGTAGTCGCCGGTATCGACGTGTGGCGTATAGGTGGGGCGGTGCTTCCCCATGAGGATCATCGCAATATCGCTTGCCAAGCGACCCACTACCTTGCCGCCGGCATCGACCACCCACCATTTCGGCTCGAGCTCGCCCGGCCGGGCCATGTACGTCTTCATCATCACCACTCGCGGTTCCTAGAAGCAACCTACTGACCAAAGTCGAAACACGTAATCTATCGGTTGGCGGGCCGTCTGACAAGTCACGTCCGGGATAAGGAAACGAGAGATGGGATGGAGGCAGACCATTACAACGGGTGGTATCTTCTGTATTCATCAGGGTCTACGATCCCTTGCCGGTTCTAAGGTGGCATCGCATACTACCCACACGTGTTATCATCCACGACGTCGGGCCTCTTTCGACCGACATCGCGGAACCATCCTAAGTGGTGGGGTTCTGTGCCAGCACACCTCGTCTCGCGTTTCAGCGAATGCGTCGCCAGACGGCAGTGCAACCTATGGTTACAGCGGGCAGCGAATTTGTTGCCTCACGTTGACAGCCACCCAGACGATTGCCCTCCCGCTTGCATACCGCGTCTCGGCTCCGCTTACGTCTTGCGTGCCACGGCGTCGCGCTGCTCCTGGCGGCGACAGGCGTTGCTGCGCCTGCAAAGCCCGGTCCGTCGTCCCGCGACAGCGCGTTGTCGTCGCGAACGAACACGTCGGCGGCACGCATCCCGCCGCGCGAGGCGCTTCGGACGACGGAGAAGAATCTCAACCGTTTGGAGCGGGAACTGTTCGATGACGCAGCCGACGGGCGGTTGGATCATCACAGCCTTTTGACTGCCGCACTGATTGCCAGCGGTGTGGACCGACCCGATCGGCTCGAGCACTACGAATCGCAAGTGGCCGGCTGGGTCGCGCGTTTGAAGGCATTGGGGTGCGACCAAGGGCCGGCCGCCTACAGGGCAGGAGAGATCCTGAAGTTCCTGCACCACGACGTGCTTCGGGGCGGATATCGACTGGAAGGGACGGATGTCGCGGCCACGATCGACGAGGGCCGTTTCAATTGCGTGACGGCCACTACGCTCTTCGATTGCCTCGCCCAGGGGTGCGGACTGACGGTGCGCGGCCTTCAGTCGACAGGGCATACGATGTGCCGCGTGGTTGCGACGGACGGAAGCTTCGACGTGGAGACGACAGATCCCGAGTGGCGGCTCACCCAGCGACCGACCGATGCAGTCTCCGGATCCCCCCGCCTGACACCTTCGGCGCGGGAGGTGACGGAAGTCGAGATGGTTGCCGCGATCTACTTCAACGGTGGCGTTGAGTTGCTCGGTCGGCGGCGTTTCGCCGAGGCCTTGATCGCCAACGCCAAAGCGTTGCGACTCGATGCTGCCAGCCTCCCGGCACGGGACAACTATCTGGCGACGCTCAACAATTGGGCTATCGACCTGGCCGCCGAGGGACGCTTTGCCGAGGCCGCTGTTTTGCTTCAGAGGGGACTGGCCTTGGATCCTGCCTACGGCCCGCTGCGAGTCAATTACGACCACCTCCGCCGCCGATGGTCCGAGGCACGCGTGGTGTCAGCCCCCCACCCAGAAATGGGTTCGGACCGGTGACGGACCGGCTGACGTGGCTGAGGGAGCGTGGTCTGCCACAGACGGTTGGACAACGCGTTCAAAGCGTCTAGTGGTCTGTCCAAATTGAGTTTACGGGTGCCACGGTTGGCTTGTCCAACCGTGCTTCCAGCACTGCTGGGCAAGCCAGCAGTGGCACCCAACTGGTAAAGTCGAAAAGGACCGACCACTAGTCTTTGTTGCGGTAACATGTTACGAAGTTCCTGGGCGCCGATTTGACGACCGTTGGACTGCGAGCTAGATTTCTCTTGGCTCTCGTTCTCCAGCGACGAGGGCGCGTCTCGCCAACCGCTTTTCGCCTACAGGCCGGCGACCTGAATGGATGCCCGTCCTGATCGAGTGCCGGCGTCCGATGGAATTCGAGGCACCGGTTCGTCCGATTCTTCCGGAACAACACGCATGAGCAGCATCTTGATCGAACCCCAGGTCGAGTCTTCGCGCCGGGAAGAGGCTACGCTCGACGACCGCGTGCGCGCGAGAGTTTGGAACCTGTTGGCGGCGATGGCCCCGCAAGGGCATCGCTCGGAGAAACGCGCCGACGCCCGGTATCCGTACCCTTACCTGGTGCACCTGACACCCGTTCAGCCGTGCGGCGAGATGCAGTCGGGCGAGGCCGTAGTGGTGGTGGGGCGGCATCTTTCGGAACGCGGTATCACGTTCTACCATCCCAAACCGCTGCCGTTTCGGCGGGTGATCGCCACGCTGGAGACGGCCAACGGCGCCCGCCTCGCCTTCCTGCTCAATCTGACCTGGTGCCGTTTCACGCGACACGGCTGGTACGAGAGCGGGGGCCGCTTCCTGGACGCCGTCGATTCGCCGCTTGATTCAGAGCCGCTCGAGGCCGCGCCTACGCCGCTTGTTTGACTTGCGGCTCGTCTTCGTCGCACTCGACGGGGTTGACGCCCATCCGGAGGGAAAGAGGCAACTGCGCCTCGGCCATGCGGAGATTGATTTCGTCATGGGCCTCAGCCTCACGCTCGATACGCCGCCGCAGGCGTTCGATTTGGAGGCAGTAGCGGGCGAAGCCGAGGTAGCTCGACGCGATTTCCCAGGCCCTGCGCAGATGAAACACGAGAGGGTTCTCCCGCGCCAGCCCGGGCCGCCGCGTGGTGCGGACCTTGCGTCGGAAGAAGCCGCACTGGAGCGGGTGGACCCGCTCGAAGCGGTAGCTGGCATAGTAGCTGATCACGGCGTAGGCCACGTGGCGGGCACCAACCCCGTCGGCCTTGGCCCGGCGGAGCAGTTCGGCGACGTGCTCGGGGCTGTAGTAGAGGTGCCAGGCCCGATCGTAAACGGCCTGCCACTGGTCGGCCGTCATGCGTGGGTGGCGGCTGGTGACGTGTTCGAGGTCGTAGCGGTTCAGGTCCGGTTCCATCCAGGCTCCGCTCTCGTGCAGCGCCTTGTGGTCGGCCGAACCGGGCAGCGGCGTGAGCATCATGAATTCGAGGATGTCGACCGGCAACTCGCGTTGAATCAGCCGGATGTCGCGCTCGATCGATTCGGGCGTGTCGCCGGGAAGGCCCAGGATGTAGCCGGCGTAGGTCAGCACGCCGCGGGATCGCCAGGCCTGGAGCATCGTGCGGTACTCGTCCACGCGGTTCTGGACCTTGTTGGCCGCGGCGAGATTGTCGGGATTGACGTTCTCCAGGCCGATGAACACGCGGTTGCAGCCGGCCTCGGCGGCCTTGTCGATGAACCGCGGAATCTTGTGGCTCATCGTGTCGACCTGCATGACGAACTTGAAGCGGATGCCTTCGTTGCGGCGGATGGCGATGAGCCGGTCGAAGATCGCCTCCCAGTTCTTGTTGCGCGCGAGGTTGTCGTCGGTGATGAAGAAGCGGCGGATGCCTTGCGCCAGATTGGCCCGCAGCAGGCGTTCCACGTCGTCGGCGTCGCGGAACCGCGACTTGCGCCCCTGCACGTTGATGATCGTGCAGAAACTGCACTGG
>CAZFKF010000470.1:0-4981 GCA_964518805.1 uncultured Planctomycetaceae bacterium
ACCTGGCCCATCAACCAGCCCCCTCGTTGCTCCCCAACGTGTGAACGGTTACCGAAGCATTCACCAAGGCGAGCGCTAACGGGCAAATTGGCTCTATTGAGACCACCCACGGTTTGATCCGCAGCATCTCCGAGAGTCCATTCCTGTTCGTGTCCGGCATCACCGATACTGAGGGACTGTTCGATTTCCAGGTGACTCCCAGGCTGTACGCTCAGAACTTTGTGGCTGCTCACAACGCAGCCATAGCGGCGGCGTGGGCGCTACCGGACTTGCTTTGCAGCGGGCCGTAACGATGTCGCGGTACGCCGGCATCGACTGCTTAAACCAAGAGGAGAAACAAGATGGCGACCGAAAAGGCAATTGAACATGTGCTCGACCTGCTCACGAAAGTCCCTCCTTCCAAGATCGAAGCTCTCGGAGCAGATGTGAGCCCCCACGCCAAGTCAATGAGGCGGATCGTTGGCACCAGGAATGTCGTCGCCATTGGCATCAGCGAAAAGATTTCCAAGAAGAAGCCGACAGGAAAACTCGCGCTGACCTTCTACGTCGAGCGCAAGACGTCGCTCAAGAAACTCCGTGCCGACCAGGTTATCCCGCCCACAGTGCCCGAAGCATTGAGCGGGCCGGAGGCCATCCCAACCGACGTTGTTGTCCTTGGCAGAATTCAGCCCGAAGCCAACGTGACCAGAAACCCGGTCCAACCCGGCTACAGTATTGGCCATGTCAAGATCACGGCGGGCACACTGGGAGCCGTTGTGACCAAAGCCCGCAGGTACCACCTTCTAAGCAACAGTCACGTGCTCGCACTTAGCGGGACTGCCAAGAAGGGTGACCCTATCACTTACCCCGGCCCTGACGACGGCGGCAGAACGCCCGATGACCTCGTTGGCAGGCTCACGGGCTTCAAGAAGTTCGTCTCGGGTGGCCAGTTTGTCAACCGTGTGGACTGCGCAATTGCCAAGGCAACCGCAGCTCGTTTGCCCGACCTTGTTTCGGAGATCAAGGGCTTGGGCGTACCGCGCGGGATAACGAAACCAGCACGCGGGATGAAGGTGGTGAAGGTCGGACGGACAAGCGGCAAGACGACAGGCGAAATACGTGATGTGCATTTCCGTTTTACCCTTGACTACGACGAAGTAGGCGAAGTCGGTTTCATCGACCAGGTGCTTTGCTCGCGGTACACCAAGCCGGGCGATTCCGGTTCGCTCGTAGTGGAGGAAGCGACAGGACGTGCGGTTGGTCTGCACTTCGCCGGAGCAAAGGGCGGAAGCGTGTTCAGCCCCATCAAGGAAGTGCTTAACGCACTTGGCGTAGAACTCGTTACGAAGTCGATTGGACGGGCGCCGTCCAAGACAATCAAGAAGTCGCCGCGGAAGCCGGCGAAGCCTGCATCGACGCGGTCAAACGGCAAACGCGCGGCGAAGAAGAAGCCGTGACGATGGTGTTTCATGGCAACGGAGCACGAGGCAGACCTGGCGCGTGAACAGCACTCGGACACCCTACGCGAGCTAGGGGCACATGCGATCGAAGTGAATGAGGTCCGCACAAAAGGCGAACCGACCTTCGCTGTAATCGCTCATTTTGAACGCAAGCCCGAGCGCGTGCCGAATGTTCTTACGATAAAGAGGGGCAAGAAAACGATGGAGGTCCCGCTGATTGCTCGCGTCAGTCCGAAGTTCAGGCCGGAGTGACCCACCTCATCATTAGGAGGACTTGCGATGCCCTTGCTCGTGTCCAAAGGCGATGCCGCGGCGGAATCGTTGGGCGACGTTGGCGTGCTTGAACTGGTTCCGCGCAACTGTCGACTGAAGGATTACAGAAAGCTCAAAGAGGTTCCGTCCGTCAACGTGACATCCGAGATGATCGCATACGCCTCGCCCGACTCGACTTACGCCGTAACGAAGCGATTGTTGGATGCGGCGGAGGACGAGATCGTGATCGGCATCTACGACTTCAGCGCCGATTACGTCAAGGACATTCTCTTGAACGCCATGCAGCGTGGCGTGAAGGTGACGCTGATGCTCGACATCGACAGCGATGAAGAGAGAGAACTGTTCGAGGAGTTAGGCAAGTTCGGCTGCAAGACCGTGCCTGCGCCTTCCTGTGCCAGCGAGTACGTCAGTTATTTTCCCTCATCGCATGAGAAGGTCATCGTCATTGACGGCACGTGGACGCTTGTTCAAAGCGGAAACTACTCGAACAACAGCATTCCGTTCAATGAGAAAGACGGCGGCGACCCGCACCACTTCGTTAAGGGTAACCGGGACATGGGCGTGGCGATCCACTCCAAGCCGCTGGCTACTTTCTTCGCCAAGTTGCTGCGCAACGATATGAAGTTGGAACTCGACGCGGAAGGACTCGAAGCTCTTGCGCGGAAAGGCAAGAGGAAGCCCGAGCCCGATCTGGTTGAGGCTGTCCCCAAGCTCCTTCCATCACAGCTCTTTCCGAGCAAGAGCTTCCATCCAGAAAGCGCCGTCGAAGTAACGCCGGTGCTGACCCCCGACAACTACATGAAAATCGTTCCCGACTTTCTCGCCTCCGCCACAAAGTCGATCCTTATCGAGCAACAGTATATTCGCAGTGAGCATGAGGAGGTTGAGAAGTTGTTGAACGGCATCAAGACTGCCCGCGACAAGAACCCGGACCTCGACGTGCGGATAATCCTTGGCAAGCTCTTCGGCGGCAAGGAGTACGCCAAGGAGCGGAAGAACATCGCGAACTTGAAGAAGGCGTTTGGCCTCACGCTGGGTGAGAACATCCGCTACATCGACGTTCGGCGTTTCGTCCACTGCCACAACAAGCTCATCGTCGTAGATGGCGAGGCAGCGCTCGTCAGTTCGCAGAATTGGTCGAGAACGGGCATTGGGACTAACCGCGAAGCGGGCGTGCTCATACGATTTCCGGAGATTGCGCACTACTACACGGACATATTCGAGTCCGACTGGAGCACGGCGTCCAAAACGATTCCCAAGCCGAAGAAGGCGGAAACCATTACGCCGGAGGCGCTTGCCAAGGGCAACTTCGTTGAAGTCAGGGCGGCGGATTACCAAGAAGTATAGGTTTGCCGTACACCGAAGACGGAAGAGTCCGTCTGCGTGGTGCGTATAGCAGCCATTCTGCTGCGCGGCGTGGGTCCCTGGCCCGCGAAACTGGGCCCGTTACGTTGCCACGGACATCGAGCAGGTCTTGGAATGGCCGGCTGGGCACGAGCGTCGGGCAGGTCACAGCGCGTTTATACGGCCTGTCGGTGGGCGATGCGGTCATCGGCCGCACAATCGGCGCAGAAGGGCCGGAGACCGCCTGACACCCTACGGCTCTCGAAGATCGCCGCTTGACATGGGCATACCGCGTGGTATGTGCAGAAAGACCAGCCACGAGGAGGGTAGCCATGCGAGCGAACATCATCCACGAGCTTCTCAAGGCGATCGCCAAGAGCGGGCTGACCGAGTACCGCGTCGCCAAGGACTCCGGCGTCCCGCAGCCCGTGCTCAACCGCTTCCTTCACGGCGAGCGCGGCATCTCGCTATCCACGGCCGCCAAGCTCTGCGCCTATCTCGGGCTTCACCTGGCCCCCACGCGCCGCTGATTGGACCAAAGAGGGGGTCTGTTTTGGCGGCCTTTCTACCGCTTTGCTGCGGTTTCGGCCTTCTCGGCGGCGCTTAGCGCGCTTTGGGGACGCCGATCGCTTGGATTGCCTCCTTGTCCATCAACGCGGACCAGAGAATGCCGCGTCGGTCGGCGCCCGCCCGATCGTCAGTCCGTCATGTGGGCGATGGGCAGCCACTGCGGCGGAATGCCTCATGACATGACGCTGCGATGGCCGGCCCAGGCCACGTAGGCTGGCCGAATCGGGCAACCACTCAATTGCGTGGTCCCCATTTGTGAGCGGCCAGTCATCGCCAATCTCAGGTCGCGCTCCGAGGGAGACCGGGCGTCGGTCGGGAGCCCACCATTTCAGGCTGGTGACCGTCGCGATTCATTTCATCCCAGCCGGCCTTTGTCGTCTCCTCCCGTCGCGGTGCCGGTGAGACCTGCGAGAGCGCTGACCAGAAAAACACAGGTTGCCGCCGGCTCATCGTGCCGCGACACACTCTTGGCGAAACCCGACCACACGAATCTGTTGGTAGCCAAGATCCAGCCGTATATGGCCCTGAGCGTCGGCCCTGACGCATCCCGCGTACCGCAGGTCCGCAGCGCAGCGAGTCGAAGCGATCTGAGCCATCAATGCTTCGCGCGGCTCACCGCGTCATGAGGCTTTCCTCGGTCTTTCCCGAGGAGAATTCTTGGGCGAATTCCTCTCAAGCCATTTTGCTTCACGGTTGGTGATCCGAGGCTGCCGGCCCCGAGGCGGCTCGATCGACGAGCGGACATGGCGATAAAACGCGAGAGCTTCTTTGTTCGCAGTCTATCGAACGAGTCGACGCGGTCTTCAGGAAACCGGCCGGTTTCGATGAATACCGTTTGCTATGTGTCGGCTGAAGGGAAGAGTTCCAATGTGGTCGCAAGTTTCGCAACTCAGAAGATGAACACCCGGAGTGCCACACCATGCAACTCGCTACGTGTCTGATAGTCGAGTCTCGCCGTCGAAGCTACACCGTCGCACTGCGCCGGCCCATGACGCTCTCTGACATTTACTACCATTTCGTCCGGCGGTTCCGCCGTCCCCGAATTGCAACCCTATCCGGGCACGTTGCCCGGGTCACTCTCCGTTGATTCCGTTGGCAGTTTCCCTATTCACAACTCGGATTCCCTATTCGTTTCACAACTTGGAGGAGGCAACAATGAAGAAGCAACCCTTGTTCGACGTGTCTCGTTTCAATCGCATTGCCGACAAGTACAACATCCCTTGGATTGACCGGATTCCCCTGATCGAAACCGTTTGCTGGGGAAGCAAGGGATGGCTCGATTCCGCCCTTGTCGCCAAACTGCGCGGCCGATGGAACGGATACCGGCGCAACGGCCAATACGGCGCGTTCATGGG
>CAZFKF010000471.1:0-4973 GCA_964518805.1 uncultured Planctomycetaceae bacterium
AAGGTCCTCGACGCCGATCATGGTTCCCTTGCCCAGCAGCACCGCCCGCTCGATCACGTTCTGCAACTCGCGCACGTTCCCGGGCCATCGATAGGTCTGGAGGGCCCAAAGGGCCTGCTCGCGGAATCCGTCGACCTTCTTGCCGGTGTCGCGGACCACGCGCTCGAGGAAATGGTGTGCCAGAGGCGGGATGTCGGCAATGCGTTCGCGGAGCGGCGGCAGTTCGATGTTGATCACGTTGACCCGGTAGTACAAATCCTGCCGGAAGCGGCCTTCGGCCACGGCCTTGGCCAGGTCCTCGTTGGTCGCCAGGATGACCCGGCTGTCGACGCGAAAGGTCTTGCTGCCCCCTACTTGCTCAAACTCGAAATCCTGGAGGACCCGTAGGAGCTTCACCTGCATGGCGGGACTGGCGGTGCCAATCTCGTCCAAGAAGATGGTTCCTTCGTTGGCCTGCATGAACTTGCCGCTCTTGTCTGCGATGGCCCCGGTGAACGCCCCGGCCACGTGGCCGAACAACTCGCTTTCCAGGAGCGTCTCGGGCAGGGCTCCGCAGGCCACTTCCACAAACGGCTTGTTGCGCCGAGAACTGGCTCGGTGGATGGCCCGGGCAATCAGCGATTTTCCCGTGCCGCTCTCGCCCGTGATGAGCACCGTGGCCTTGGTGTCGGCCACGGCCTGGACCATGTCGAAGATCCGCAACATGCGGTGATCTTGACCGATGATGTGTTCCAGGCCGTACCGCAGATCGAGTTGGGCCTTAAGCTGCTTATTCTCTTCCAACACCTCCCGCTGGCTGATGGCCCGATGAATGGCCATCTGCAGCTCTTCGTCGATGAGCGGTTTGGTCAAGAAATCGAAGGCCCCGGCGCGAATCGCCTCGATGGCAGCCTCGACGCTGCCGTAGCCGGTGATGAGGATCACGGATGTGGCCGGGCAATGCTCGCGGCAATGGGCCAAGACGTCGAATCCGTCGTCGTCGCCGAGCCGTATGTCGACCAGGGCAACTTCGTAGGTCTTGCGCCCAATGGCCGCGAGAGCTTCGGCGACCCCAGCGGCCGTGTCGACCTGATAGCCTTGCTCCCGGAGCCAATCGGCCATCGAGTGCAGCACGTGTCGATCGTCATCGACCAGAAGTAGCGAGCCCTTGCGCATTGTGAATTCCCGAGTGAAGCCGTGGATTGAGGCGAAAATGCTGCTGTCGAAAAAAACCTACGTCGCAGGAAGATTCGCGTCAACGCACCGGCGAACACCCCGGCTTCGCAGCAAGACATGGGGAGGGCTATGCGCAAATGGCCCATCCGTGCTACGCTAGGTCATGGGGGCTCAGACGACCAAATCAACACACCCGTATTGGTGGTTTTCTGCGGGATATCTACCTCTTCTTGGGAAAATAACGATGGAAATACCCCTGGAAAGCGGTAAATAATTAACATAACTGGGGAATTCCATCCTAGCCGATTGCATACTACCATTCTAAGGGAGTGAGCTGAAGAATTCCCCTGCGTTGCAGCGGATCGGAACGTTTCCCTAGAGTGCGGGAGTCCTCCATGAGCGTGAGACTACTGATTGCTGATGACCACGAGGTCATCCGGACCGGATTGGCCACCCTGCTGAAGGGATCGGACATCGAGGTCGTGGCCCAGGCGGGTACAGGGAAGGAGACCGTCAAGCAGGCCGAGGAAACGAAGCCCGACGTGATCTTGCTTGACATACGCATGCCGGACGGCGACGGATTGGTCACGCTGGAGAAGCTGCGGACCACGGTCCCCGCGGCCAAGGTCGTCATGTTGTCGACCTACGACAACCCCACGTACATCGCCCGTGCCGTGGCCCTGGGAGCCAACGACTTCCTCCTTAAGGGGGCCTCGCGCGACGCGATCATCGAGACGATTACGGCCGCCGCGGCGGGCGAGTCGCCTTCGCGATCCGGCGAGTTGCGGCACATCGCGGGTACGATGAAGGTCCGCCAGGTCGTGGACGACGACGAAGTCCCGCTCACGCAGCGCGAGACCCAGGTCCTCCGCCACGTCGCCCTGGGCTTGAGCAACAAGGAGATCGGCCGCTCTCTGGAAATCAGCGTCGAGACGGTCAAGGAACACGTCCAGAACATTCTTCGCAAGATCGCCGTCAACGACCGCACGCAAGCGGCGGTGTGGGCTGTGCGCAAGAACCTGGTGTGAGCCGCACTTCCCCGCAGCCGGCGAGGGGATCGCTGTCGAACTCGAACCCATCACGAGCCTGTGGGCCGGTTGCCCGCGGGCTCGCTGTCTTGGATGGATTGACCGGGCGTGGTCTTCTTCGCCGCCTTTCCCCCGCTTGGCCCCGGTTGGGGCTGGAACGGCGCCTGCGTCTCGATTAGCATGATGCCGATGGCGGACTGTATTCCGAATGACACCGTCTTTCCGCAAACCACGAAGGAAACGAGCATGAGTAAGGCGAATCCCTCGCGAAGGACTTGGGCCCTGACGCTAGTGGCATTGGCTGGTCTGGCGAGCGCCACGGCACGCGCCGACGACAAGTGGGTCGTCTTCGAAGGCAAGGAAGGGCCCGGCAAGGGCAAGCACATCGTTTTTGTGACCGGCGACGAGGAATACCGCTCCGAGGAATCGATGCCAGCCCTGGCCAAGATCCTCGCCGTGCGCCACGGCTTCAAGTGTACGGTGCTGTTCGCCATCGACAAGGCCGACGGAACGATCAATCCGGGCCAACTCGACAACATTCCGGGCCTGGAAGCCCTGGAGACGGCCGACCTGATGGTCATGTTCCTCCGCTTCCGCGAGTTGCCCGACGCGGACATGAAACGGATCCTTGACTACACAAACTCGGGCAAGCCGATCGTCGCCCTGCGCACCTCGACCCATCCGTTTTTCTACCAGAAGCACAAGGACAGCCCTTACGCCAAGTATTCTTGGCAGAACCCGGACCCGGACTTCAAGGGCGGCTACGGCCGGCAAGTGCTGGGTGAGACCTGGGTGAACCACTATGGCCACCACCAGGTGGAGAGCACGCGCGGCCTGATCGCGCCGGGCGTGGAAAACCACGCAATCGTACGCGGCGTGAAGGACGTTTGGGGACCGTCGGACGTGTACCAGTTGACGACCCTGCACGGCGATTGCCAACCCGTTATCCTCGGGCAGGTGCTCAAGGGCATGAAGCCCGACGACGAGCCGAACCCCGACAAAAAGCTCTACCCGGTGGCCTGGACCAAGTCCTTCACGGGCACCTCGGGCAAGCCGTCGCGGATCTTCACCACGACGATGGGCCACGGCGACGACCTGAAGAACGAGGGCTTGCGGCGGCTTCTGGTCAACGCCTGCTTCTGGGGCCTGGGCATGGAAGACCAGATCCCCGCGGCGGCGAACGTCGATTTTGTCACCCCCTACGATCCGGTTCCTATCGGCTACCTTAAGCACAAAAAGGGCATCAAGCCCGCGGATCACAAGCTGTAAAAGGGAGTACGTAGGGTGGGCATCGCCCACAAGAACACGGTAGAATTGGCGATGATCGCGTATTCGAGCCCAGGATGCGGTGCCGACACGATCGGCCCGCGCGCCGCTTCCTCCTCGAATCCTTGGGTGTGGGAAGGCTGTACGGACCGTTTTTCACGAGGGGTATGATGTTGGACGTTCAGGGCGCGCTAGCGCACGTGGAGTCGGCCACACGAGAAGGAAAGCTCTCGAAGACTGCGGCGACGAATATCGGGACTTGGCTCACTCAAGCCAGATATGCTGAGTATTTCGACGAGATTGTCGCGCACATCGCCAATAGGAAATGGCGGGAACTCGACGAGGCATTCTGGCAGGTGATCCCGTTCGGCACCGGGGGCCGGCGCGGCCGGATGTACCCCATCGGCTGCAACGCCGTGAACGACCGCACTATCGGCGAGAGCGCCCAGGGGCTTGCCGACTACGTGAAGGATTTTCTCAAAGGGCAGCCGCTGAGCTGCGCCGTGGCCTACGACACGCGCCACCGGTCTTCCGACTTTGCCCGATTGTGCGCCGAAATCATGGCTGCCAACGGCTTCACCGTCTGGTTCCTGGACGGCTACCGCAGCACGCCCGAGCTTTCCTTCGCCGTGCGCTTCAAGAAGTGCAGTTGCGCGATCATGGTGACCGCCAGCCACAATCCCCCGAGCGACAACGCGGTGAAAGTCTACTGGTCCACCGGCGGACAGCTTCTGCCTCCGCACGACAAAGGAGTGATCGATCGCGTGATGGCTGTCGAGGACATCCAGCGCATGCCTTTTGACGACGCCGTCAAGGCGGGGCGAATCGTGGTGTGCCAGGAAGAGGTCGACGCCGCGTTCCTCAAGGCGGTCGAGGTGCAAAGCCGGCCGGGTCCGCGGGACTTGAAGATCATCTACTCGCCGCTGCACGGGGTCGGGGCGACTGCCGCCCTGCCGGCCCTCAAAGCGGCGGGCTTCCGCGACGTCGAGCTTTTCGGCCCGCATGCCACGCCCGATCCCGATTTTCCCAATGTGCCGCGGCACGTCGCCAATCCGGAAAACCCGCGCGTCTTCGATATCATCATTGAGAGGGCCAAGCAGACCGGGGCCGAGTTGATTTTGGCCACAGACCCCGACTGCGACCGCGTGGGCTGTGCCGCGCCGGATTCACCTCGCGCCGACGCCGAGTGGCGCACGATGACCGGCAATCAGATCGGCTCGCTGTTGGCCGACTACTTGCTCGGAGCCGGCAAGGAGGCCGGA
This sequence comes from uncultured Planctomycetaceae bacterium, assembly GCA_964518805.1. Classification (GTDB taxonomy): domain Bacteria; phylum Planctomycetota; class Planctomycetia; order Pirellulales; family Thermoguttaceae; genus CALFBP01. The sequence goes on from CAZFKF010000471.1 coordinate 4,712, forward strand.
ACGCTCACCGCAGACCATTACGTCGTGAAGACGCTGGTCACCACGGAACTCTTGCGGCGGATCGCCGACGCGTACGGCGTGCAGACGGTCGGCGATCTGCTCGTTGGCTTCAAATACATCGGCGGGGTGATCGAAGAGCGCGATCCGGAGAACTTCGTGCTCGGCGCCGAAGAATCCTACGGTTTTCTGGTGGGAGCCCATGCCCGCGACAAGGACGCTGCCGTTGCCTCGATGCTCCTGGCGGAGATCGCGGCCCGGGCTA
>CAZFKF010000472.1:0-4973 GCA_964518805.1 uncultured Planctomycetaceae bacterium
CACGCAAGTCACCGGCAGTTTCCGGCCAGAAGCATGGATTTGCTCGCGGAGCGCTCTGAGTTGTGCGGGGGTCATCGATGCGGGCACCGGCTCGTCCGCGTCTTTGGCCCGAGGGCCGTCTTTCAACCTGCCGGCGGATAACACGTTGCCAGCGGCGAATCGCTCCGCGTAGGTTGACGACGCCGAGGCCCTCCACGACTCCAGCCCAACCGCCCGACCGCCGTCCCACAACTGCACAGCAGCCAGGCCGCAGCTTCGCGCCGCCTCCGCGTCATGCGTACTGAGAATCCGGACCCGAAGGGCGGAGATCTTCGTGCCGGGCAATCCGATTTCCGCTCGTGTGCCCGGCGCGTTCGCCAGTACGCCTCGCTGCACTTCCTTCCACGCGTGCCCGTCCTCGGAGAGATCGACGGCGAAGTCCTTCGAGCGATAGTCGCCCGATGGCCAACTCGTTTGCACGAGTGCCATGCGACTGACGGCCGCGGGACTGGCGGGCGTGAGGGTCAGGCTGACGGGAAACGCCACGTTGTTGGCCGCAAGCCACGGATCGGGCGGGGAATCGACGCTCCAGTGGAGGAAGTCGTCCAGGACGAATCCCGAAATGTTGGGAAACTCGTTGGGTAGCTTCAAAACCGCCTCGCGCCCTTGCGAGGACGTGTCGCCGCCAGCGCCGGTCAGCGACCACACGACCCGTTGCATAGGGCGGAACTCCGCACCGTATTGCCGGAACTGGGCAATCGGCGGATTGTTGGGGAAATGAATGAAGTAGACGTTCTGCACGCCGAGATCGGCGGCGCCTTGCACGGGCGTCATGTGCGACTTGCCTTGCCGTCCGCCGCCCAGGTTGATACCGTCACGCACCCCGACTGGATGCGTCCAGATCCAGAGGCGGTCGAGGACCGTGGACGAATGCGGCGCCGCCTCGGCCCCGATGCCGAAGCTGGCATGGATCAACACGAGCGTCACTGCGCGAGGAAGTCCTCGTCGGAATTTCATCGGAGATTAACCTCTTGGATGGGGTGAACGAGGCGTCAAGCAAGCAAACGTCGTGTGCCGGCCCCTGCCTTACTCGTAACGCAGGCACTCGATGGGATCGAGGCGGCTGGCGCGGCGGGCAGGGTAGTAGCCGAAGAAGATGCCCACGGCCCCGGCGAAAACCATGGCGATGGCTGCGGCCTTGAACGAGATGACGACGGGCCACTGGGTGCCCTTGGTCAAGGCGTTGATGATGGCCGTGACGCCCGCCGAAGCCGCAGCGCCCAGCAAGATCCCGACGATGCCGCCGATGCAGGAGAGCATGGTCGATTCGATGAGGAACTGGCGGAGGATGTCTCTGCCGCGGGCGCCGACGGCCAAGCGTATGCCGATCTCGCGTGTCCGCTCGGTGACCGAGACGAGCATGATGTTCATAATGCCCACCCCGCCCACTAGCAGCGAAATGCCCGCGATCGACGACAACAGCAGCGTCATCACGCCGGTGATAATGCCCAGCACGTTGGCGATTTCGGTCGTGTTCTTGACCTCGAAGTCCGGAGACTCTCCGGGGCGGATGCGGTGCCGTTCGTAGAGGAGTTGGCGGATTTCGTTCTCCGCGTCGGTCATGCGCTGCAACGACCGTGCGGAGGCGAGAATCACATCCACGTTCTCGAAACTGGAGCCTTGCAGGCGCTTGCGGACCGTGGTGAACGGCATGATAATGATGTTGTCTTGATCCTCGCCGACCATGTTCGCCCCCTTGGTCTCGAGGATGCCGATGACCTGGAGGGGAATATTGCGGATGCGGATCGTCTCGCCGATGGGATTGGCGGTCTGGAACAGCTTCTCGACGATGGTCCGTCCGATGACGCACACCTTGGCGGCGGCGGTGATGTCGCGGTCGGTGAAGTAGCCCCCCAACCGGATCTGCCAGTTGCGGACCGTAAGGTAGTCGGTGCCCGCGCCCTGCATTTCTTTGGGGGTCCAGTTGGAGTTTCCGTAGATGACCTGGCCGCCGGTGCCCACGATCGGGGAGGCGGCCAACACGGACGGGCACTCTTGCGCCAGGGCGTCCGAATCCTGGGCCGTGAGCGTGTGACTGGTGCCTCGACCTTGACGCACGCCTTGGCTGCTGCGGCTTCCCGGGAAGATGACGATGAGGTTCGTCCCCAGGCTTTGGAACTGCCCTTGGACCAGTTCGCTGGCGCTTTGCCCGATGGAGACCATCGTGGTCACGGCCGCAATGCCGATCACAACGCCCAGAACGGTGAGCCCGGCGCGTAGTTTGTTCTTGCCCAGGGCCCGCAGTGCGATGCGCATCGTTAGCAGCAGGTTCATGGCGTTCTCGGCCGGATTCCAGTGACGAGTTCTTGTCCTTCGACGAGATCGCCGGAGGCCAGTTCCGTGTACTTGCTGTCGCTCAGCCCCATGATCACCGGCACGGCCCGGAGCAGATCGTCCTCGACGATCCACACGTGGCGGCGATTGCGATCCTTGCGTGCCGCGGCGCGGTCCATGGCCGATCGCTGCGATTCGAGGTTCTCGGTCGCTTCGTCGCTGCTGGCAGGCTCATCGGACCCTTCCAGCAGCTTGCGGTCTTCGGGACGCACCTGCTCGGCCTTAGGGTAGAATCGCAAGGCTGCATTCGGGATCTTCAATACCTTTTCGTGCTTGGCAATCTGGAAGGAGAGCTTCGCCGTCATGCCGGGCAGGAGTTTCAGTTGGGCGTTCGGCGCCTCGACCACAATCGTGTACGTGACCACGTTCTGGACCGTGGTGGGGTTCAAGCGAATCTGGTGGATCTTGCCCTCGAAGAGATCGTCGGGATAGGCGTCGACGGTGAACAGCACCGGGCTCTTCTGCTGCTGGGCGTCGCGGATAACCCCAATGTCGGCCTCGTCGACCGAGGCGAAGACGTGCATCCGCTTTTCCATTTCCGGGGCCACGACGAACAACTCGGGCGTCTGGAATTGGGCAGCCAGCGACTGGCCTTCGTCGATCTTGCGATCGATGACCACGCCGTCGACCGGCGAAACGATTTGCGTGTAACTCAAGTTGGCCTGGGAGTTCTCCAAGTTCCCCTTGGCCTGGAGGACCTGGGCCTCGGCCAAGGCGAGTTGGGCCTCCAACGACAGGCGGCTGTACTTCAATCGGTCCATCTCGGTGTCCGACACGTAGTCGGCCTTCTTCTTGCGAAGATTGAGTGCCCGGACCTCGTCGTTCTTGGCCTGTTGAAGGAGCGCCTTGGCCCGCTCGACATCGGCTTCGGCCGTGGCGCAGGTGGCCTTGTCGCGGGCCACGTTGGCCTTGTACACGCGCGGGTCGATCTCGGCCAGCAGGTTGCCCTTCTTGACCTTGGCGTTGTGGTCGACGTGCAACTTCAAAATCGGCCCCGAAACCACGGCGCCCACCTGGACGCGGAGCACCGGTTGCACGGTTCCCGTGGAATTGACGACGAGGGTGATGTCGCCACGGGTCACGGCGGCCTGCCGGAAAACCGGCTTGTTTCGGGCAGTCCAATACGCCATGGCATACGGCCAAGCGAAATACGCGCCCGCCCCCAGCACCAAGATCACCACCAGAGCCTTCAGCAGAAACTTCATAGCGCCGCAGGAAACGTGAGGGTACCCCCGAAATGGAACCTATCCTCCTATCTTAACAGACCGATGCGCCAGAATCGAGATAATCGCTCCAAGTCCCCCGTTGCAGACGATTCCGCAGTCTCACGGCAGCCCGGCCGCCAAGCGACTCCCTCTTCTAGGAATTCAACCTAAACTTGACGGGGTATGGTGCCCAGCACAAGATAATCCGATAGAGTCATGCCAAGGCGATTTGGTTTCGGCCAGCGCAAACGCTCGGCTGGGGCCTGATCCGCCGCTTCGTCGTTTAGGAGCCGGGCGCGAACATGAAACGCGTGGCATTGTTAGTCCTTCTGGTTCTGGGGGCCGCTGCCCTGGGATGGTTCCTTGGATCCCGCGGGGTGTTCGTTTCGGGAGGGGGTGGATCGGCGACCTCCGGCGCGTCGCCGGCATCGCCGGATGGCAGCGGCGGAACGGGGGCGGCGTTTGCCGGGGAGCGAGGCCCCGTGGCGCTCGGCCGGCTCGAACCGTCGGGGAACGTGATCGATCTCAGCGCGATCCCCGGCGACCGCCTCGATTCCGCGGTTGTCCAAGAGAATGCGGACGTGCACAAGGGCGATCCGCTGGCCTATCTCGACAGCCGCCCGCTCCGCGAGATGGAATACGAAGCCGTCAGGAGCCAACGGCTCGAAGCGGAGTTGCGACGCGGCGCTGAAGAGAAACTGGCCGACGCACGGATCGCCGCTGCCCGAGTCGCGCTAAGCCAGGCGCAGGCATACGTTCTGGATCTGAAGGTCCAGGAGTGCAAGATCGCCGTGCTTCAGAAGAACCTCGACAACGCGAAGCTCGATCAGCGGCGACTCGAACAATTGAGTTCCACGGACATCGTCACGCCCCAGGACCGCGAGCAGCAATGCCTGTTGGTGGCAAAGGCTGACGCGGAACTCAAGGCGGCCCAAACGCTCTACGACAAAGGCAAGGCGTCCGGCAAGCTCGGCGTGGCAGCGGCCGAGGCCGACTTGGGTGCGGCTGAGGCCGGCAAGAAGCAGGTGCTCAGCACCTTGGCGGTCGAGTCGTTGAAGAAGCGCGAGGAGTTGGCCCGGGCGCAATGGGACCGGACGATCATCCGCGCCCCGTGTGACGGAACGGTGCTCAAGGTGCTCGTGCGTCCGGGAGAATCGATCGGCGCCACGCCGGTGCTGCAAATCGCCGACCGCACGAAGATGGTCGTGTTGGCCGAGGTGTACGAGGCCGATGTCAAGCGACTCCGCGTGGGACAACAGGCCAAGGTGCTCTGCAAGGCGTTTCCAAGCCCGTTCGATGCGACGGGCCTGAACGGCACGGTGGCCCGAATCGGAAAGACGATCGCCCGCCCGGAACTGAGCCCGCTCGATCCGCTCGCCCCGGCGGATCGGCACG
>CAZFKF010000473.1:0-4955 GCA_964518805.1 uncultured Planctomycetaceae bacterium
GCCACGTGAAGTCCAGGGCGGCCACCTCGCTCAACGGCGGCAATGCGGCAGTCCCCTTGTTCGTGAAGCGCGCCACCCACTGGACCGCTGGGAAATCGCGATACTCCAGCACTTCGACCCGGCAGCACAGGCCGCTCGCCGGATCGGAATAGGTGACGTCATGGAGGTTTCCGGCCGCGACCTGCTTCGTCGCCACGGTGCGCTGGGCGCGGGTGAGGATCTCGACGTGTCCTTGGTTTCCCAGGCGGAAGGCCAGCGGCGGCAACGCCTTTCCGTCCTTGAGCGCCGACACGGCGGGGCGAAACGCGTCGGCGCCGGCGGCACTGCGACGGGCGGCATCGACGGCCTCGCCGAACGTCGGCGGCACATTTGTCGGCGACTGGGCTTTCGCGGTCCAGGACCCCATCGCAGCGAGAACCATCGAAACGACGGGGAGCATGCGGGCAAGAATCGATTTCATGGCACCCTCCGGAAGTGAGTTTCCGTGGTGTATTGTGACCCGAATCGTTCCCCTCCGCAACCAACCTAACCAGCGGCCCGCCATGGGCCGAGTCGTAACCGGGAATCGCGTGTGCTATACTGGTCGCATCGAACCTGCCCAAGGGGGAAAGATCATGACTCGCCGCATCACGCGAAGGGCCTTTGCCGGGGCGGGAGCCGCCGTGACCCTGGCCGTCGCCGCACCGAAGGCGGAGCGTGTTTCGCCAGCCGCCGAAAGCGCGCCCCCAGCGGCGACGAGTCTTCCCTTGCTCGTCGTGCGGCCGTATCAGCCGATGTGCATCGTCTGTTGTCTTGGCGAAGGACGCGGCGAAGACCTCGGCGACGCACGGCTAAGCGAGATCCTCAAAGCGGTTCGCCAGGATCGTAAACGCCCGGTCACTCTGCGCTGTAACGTGGACACGGTCTATCGCTACCAGAATCCGGGGCGGGCCGATGACACGCGCGAAGGCGAACTGTTCAATGCCAAGCGCGACCTGGACGTTCTCCAGAAACTCGGCCTCGTGCCCGGCGATACGCGGCCGGCCGTGGACCTGTTCGATCGACTGTTGGCCAAGATCCCAACGGCCCGCGGGATTTGCGGGTACGAGGCCGTGACGTCCGAGACATGGTGCGGTTGCGCGCGGTCGGCAAGCGGCTGGTACGAAAAGGGGCGCGCCTTGGGACTCAAGGCCGTTCTCGCCCCTCGCGTTCCGCGCGAAAAGGCGAAGGCCAAGAAGGACTCTGCGGCCGCGATCTACCAGGCCAGGTTGCTCCGCATCCGACCGCACCACCTGATGTGCATGAGCTGTTTCCACGGCGGCGCCAAGAATCTGACTCCGTTGGTGGATGACAATCTGTTCGAGGCGATCGACGCCATTCAAAAGGCCCCCGACATTCCCGTGACGCTGGTGGCCGGTTGCTGCATGATCTGCCCCCCCTGCTCCAGCTACGATCCCGAGAGCAACTTGTGCCTGGGCGGCCAAAGCATGGCCCTCCGCGACCAGAAGAAGGACCTGGACGTGCTCCAGAGACTTGGCCTCAAGTACGGCGACACGATGCCGGCCCGCGCGCTCTACCAGTTGCTCTACGCGCGCGTCCCGTCGACGAAAGACATCTGCGGCTTCGGCGACGGCGAAGTGCGGGCGCCCGAATGGAGCATTTGCAGCGGCGTTCATCGCGATGAAGCCTACCAACGCGCACGATCCGCCCTCTTGGGGATCAAAGGATAGACGAGCGTGTTCTGAGAGACCGTCCAACAGCGAAAAACTGATCTACGGAGATGGCATGATGAACAGGCAAGCTCGGTTGGTGGCTTTTGTCTTGGCGTTCGGCGCAATCATCGGCGGCGCCATCCTGATTCACTCTCGATCGGACGCGGCGGACCCGAAGCCGCAGATCCTCGAATCGAAGATCGTAGGCTGGGACGAGGCCCGGATGCACAAAGCCGACTGGGGCGAGATGCGGTTCTACTTCACCGGCGAGACCTCGGGCTCGAAAGACGTGCTCACCGCAGTGGCGGTGGTCGAACCCGGCAAGACGGTCCACAAGGCCCATCGCCATGCGGAAGAAGAGTACCTGGCGATCGTCGAGGGCTCGGGCACGTGGAGCCTCAATGGCAAGGAGAGTCCGGCCAAACGGGGCGACGTGCTATACGCCGCCCCTTGGGTGTATCACGGCGTGACGAACACCGGTGACAAACGGCTGGTCTTCCTCGTGGTCCGCTATAACAGCAAGGGCATCGCCGTGCCGCCCCGGCCCGACAATCGGCCCGATGAGTTGTAGGATCGGCGGATCAACGAATGTCGCAAGAGATGTAGCGGGCACACTCCGTGTGCCGTAGCGAACGGTACACGAAGTGTTCCTGCTCAAACGAGGCTGGATGGTACCAGGAACTGGCATTTGCGGTTGAGTTGGTCGCAAGCTACGACCTGCTCGACTCCAGCGACGGAAGGACCAATTCGGCCAGCCACGAGCGGCGCATCGACTTCACCACGGCGATGAACTGTTCCAGGCTCACGGGCTTGGTCATGAAACCGTCGACGCGGAGCGGCTCGGCCCGGCGGAGTGTCTGCTGGACGAGAGAACCGGTCAGCACGACGAACGGAATGTCTTCCAGCGACGGCTCGGCGCGAACTTCGGACAGGACCTGGCGGCCGTTCAGCCTGGGCAATTCGAGGTCGAGGAGAATCATGTCGGGCCGCGGCGCCCTGGCGAAAACCCCGCTGCGACGCAGGAATTCCATCGCTTCTTCACCGTCGCACACCAAGGTCACGCGGCAGCGGACGCCCTCGCTCCGCAGGGCTTGGATGGTCATCCGGGCGTCCTCGAGGTTGTCTTCCACGAGGAGGATTTCCATGGGTCTGCCAACGGTTGCCTGGCTCATGACGGCTTCTCCTCGGCAAGTTCTCCCGCCTCCGGGCCTGCCAGCAGGTATTGGGAGAGGATCGGAATCACCTGGTCCATTCCGGCTTGGAGAATTTCCAACGCCTCCGCGGCGTTGCCCAATGCCCCCTCGTGCCCCATCTGTTCGAGGCGAAACGCGTCGTCGAAGGCCTGGTTCGCCCCCAGACAGCGGAGCGAACCCTTGAGCGTGTGGGCCGCGATGCGCAGTTTCGTCTTGTCGTGCTCATCGACCGCCGCGCGAATATCGGCCATCAGGCGGGGAAACTCTTCGAGGGCCGCCTGGACGATCGTGCGTAGGAGAGTCCGGTTGCCTTGGACCGAATTCAGGGCCTCGGACCAGTCGACCGGCGCGGCCTGGGACGCCGCCGTCGGGCCGCCGGACGACGACTCCTCGTGCCCGTCGACCAGCCCCTTGATGGCCGCGGCAAGTTCGCCGCGGCGGATCGGCTTGGCCACGTACCCGTCCATTCCGGCTTCCAGGCATCGTTCGCGATCGCCCTTCATGGCATGGGCGGTCATGGCGATGATCGGCGTGTGGCGCCCGGTGTGTCTCTCCTCGGCGCGGATCAGCATCGTGGCCTCCAGGCCGTCCATTTCGGGCATCTGCACGTCCATGAGGATCAGGTCGAACTTCTGCGACCGATACGCCGCAACGGCCTCTTTGCCATGATTGGCCACGAAGACCGTGTGCCCCTGGCGTTCCAGGAGCCCGACGGCCAACTGCTGATTCACCAGGCTGTCCTCAGCCAGCAAGACCCGCAATCGGCGCGACGGCCGCGGCGCGGGCGCCGGCTCCGCCTTGTCGTCCGCCGCAATTCCCAGCCCCACCGCCACTTCGATGGCCTGCAGCAACTCCGACTGTTTGATCGGCTTAAGCAGATAGGCGGCGATGCCCAATTGCTGACAGCGAGCGATGTCGTGCGGATTATCGCCTGAAGTCAGCATCATCACGATCGTGCTCTTCAGCCGCTCGTCGCGCTTGATCTGTTCGGCGAACATGAAGCCGTCGGTCATGGGCATATGCCCGTCGGTCAGCACGAGGCGATAGGGTTCGTGCTCCTCGTGGGCCCGATGGAGCAACTCCATGGCCTCGATCGCTCCACGCGCCATGACGGGAACCATGCGCCAGTTGGAGAGGAGTTCTTCGAGAATCCGCCGGTTCGTAGCGTTGTCATCGACGACCAGCACGCGGAGTCCGTGCAGCGAGGGCGGTTCGAGCATCGGCCCCGGCGCCGCGTCTCCGGCCCGGTCGAGGCGCACGGTGAAATGGAACCGGCTGCCGTGGCCCAACTCGCTTTCCACCCAAATCTCCCCGCCCATCAATTCGACGAGGCGCGATGCGATGGCCAGTCCGAGGCCGGTCCCGCCGTGGCGGCGCGTGTAGGAGTTGTCGACCTGCTCGAACATCTCGAAGATCGCGCCGCACTTCTCCTTCGGAATTCCCACTCCGGTGTCGCTCACGATGAAATGAAGAAGTACGGAAGCAAGTGATGGAGGAGCGGAGGGAGACTGAGGTGGAGAAGAGGCGTGGGGGAGATGCGGTGTCGCCGCGTCGTGGAGGGGGGAAGTCATGGAGTCCGTCGTCGTCTCTCCTTCTCCCCCTTTCTGCGTCTCTTCCACCAGGCCCCTGCATGCTTCCCGCTCCACGTTCACCTGCACGACGACTTCGCCGTGATCCGTAAACTTGATGGCGTTGCCCACCAGGTTCACGATGATCTGCCGCAGCCGGTTGTAGTCGCCGAGGACCATGCGCGGTACGTCGGTGTGGATCGAACAGGCCAGTTCCAGACCTTGCTGATGGGCCCGCACGGCGAACGATTTGAGCGTATCGCCCAGGCTTTCGCGGAGGTCGAAGGGCGCGCGATCGAGCACGATGTGGCCTGCCTCGATCTTGGAAAAGTCGAGGATGTCGTTGATCACCGACAAGAGGGCCTCGCCCGAGTCGCGCACGGCGGCCAAGAACTCGTGCTGCTGGCGCGAGAGCGCGGTGTCCAGCACCAGCTCGGCCATCCCGATGATGCCGTTGAGCGGGGTGCGGATCTCGTGGCTCATGTTGGCCAGGAAGGTGCTCT
>CAZFKF010000474.1:0-4951 GCA_964518805.1 uncultured Planctomycetaceae bacterium
CCAGGGAAGGCTCTGGGGCGGCGCCACCGGCATGGGACAAGCCATCATCGGCGGCGAGGCCACGGTGCCGCTCGGAACCAACTGGGCCCTGGAAAACAACTTCGTTTACGTGATTCCCAAGAACTCCGCGGCCAACGGCGGCCAGCGCGAAGAGACCTGGAGCGTGACGATCAGCCTGGTATGGTACCCCGGCCGGCCCGCCCGCACCGTGTTCTCCGATCGATATCAGCCCTTGCTCGGCGTTGGCGACAACTCCGCCCTGCTCATCCGTCGCTAGCGGTATGCGTCTACGGGACGCTGGGGTGCCCCTGCCCGGCGAACGGCGCAGCGGTTATGCTATCGAAAATCATGCGACACCTGGGAGGAGGCAAGGTTTCGGCGATCGTGTCGATGATCGCCGCAACGCTGGGATTCGGGATCATCCCGATCTTTCTGAAGCATTTTGCCCAGTTTCTTGACCCCTGGACGGTCAACGGCGTTCGCTATTCGGTGGGGGCGTTGTTTTGGCTCCCGTTCTTGCTCGTCCTCGACCGGCGCTCCGGTCCGACGGCCGACGCTCGCGCAGGGAACGTCTGGCGGGACGCCATCGTGCCCTCGGTGGTGAACGTTATCGGTCAGGCGGCCTTTGGCGTGAGTCCCTATTTCGTTCCCGCCTCGACCATCGGTTTCGTGCTCCGGCTGTCATTCCTGTTCACCATCGTCTTCAGCTTTGCGGTGATCGCCGAGGAGCGGCTGTTGATGCGCCGGCCGGCCTTCTGGATCGGAGCGGTCCTCAGCCTGGCCGGCGTCGTCGCCATGTTCGTCGAGGAAGTGCGCGGAGACGTGGGGTCGGTCAAGGGCGTGGCGATCATCGTGGTTACGGCGATTGCATGGGGGGCCTATTCGGTCACGGTGCGGTACTACATGGCCCAGTATTCCGCGCGGCAGAGTTTCGGCGTCATCAGTCTGTACTCGTCGGCGGCGCTGGTGCTGCTGATGTTCCTGTTCGGAGACGTCGGATCGCTCGGCGGGATCGGCACCGGTCTTTGGGGCGGCCTGATGCTCTCGGCCCTGATCGGCATTGCCTTCGGACACGTGCTGTACTATCGCGGCATCCACGAACTCGGACCCGTGGTGGCCAGCGGCATGTCATTGGCCACGCCGTTCGTCACGTACCTTGCCGCGGCCTTCCTGCTCGCGGAACGACTCAGCGGAATCGAGTGGTTTGGCGGCCTGTTGGTCGTGGCCGGCGCGGCCTTGCTCGTGCTGGCCAGGGCACAGGTTGAAGGTGGTGCCGAGCGGCTGGGTCTCGACGTTGACGACTACCCAGGCGATTAGCACGACTTCCGCCCCGAACGCTCCCGGTTCTAGAGTCATCGTTGCCGCTTGAAGCGGGGCTAGCCTATACAGCGGCGTGAGGCGTGCAGGGGTAAATGGCTCCTCTGCCGGGAACCTGCCGATGCTCGTTGACCGGATGCGTTCTAGGGCGTCTGTCGGCTCTCGACGGCGATGACGATTCCTCGGCCGGGTTCGATGACGATCGGTTTGCCCAGGTCGATCGTCGCCCTCGGCTTCTGGACACTGCCGATATCGGGAACGCTGATCTTGACGTTTTCCGGTTTCATGCCGAGCGCCTGCCAGTCGACGGTGAGCGTGACGTGCCGTGTCTCGCGGGCCCAGCTTGCAGCGCAGATCAGCGCCTTGCCCTGATTGCCATAGACGGTGGCAAAGACGTCCTGAGCGTTCGTTTTGACCGGGCTGCCGGCGTCCCAGTAACCCAGCGTTTTCGTCTGCGGGTTGATGCCCCAACGGTCCCAGAGGGCTCGAATGTCCGGCGCGGACGGGCCGACGTTCGGCGACGAGGCATACAGCATCGATCGGAACGGGTAGTCGGGGCCGGGTACGGGGTAGAACTGGTTGTCGATGCCGAACGGCAGCCCGGCCAGGTTCGTCATCCAATAGCCCTCCGGACCGTCGAACCAGAACACTTCGCCGAACATCAACTGCGTCACATACGGCAGATGTTCCATGTATTCCGCCACCGGCGCCGCGCGGTGTTCGCTCCAGGGGTTCTTGAAGTTGTCGCCCGAGTGGAAGGGGAGGTAGTAGTCCGATCCGCCGGCGGTCAGCGTTCGAGCCAGGCGCAGCATGGCGATGCGATCGTAGCCGATGCCGTCGAGATAGACGCCGACAAACCCGATCTTACGTTGCAGATAGGCGAGCCCCTCGATGTAGTAGTTCACCAACCGGCCGTCGCCGTTGGTGGCGACCGCAGCGTCGATCTCGCCGCCGGGCACGGTCTGCTGCCAGCTCGGCGAGTAGCCCGACACGAGATGCTCGCGTAGCCACGGATGGCCGCCCCCTTCACCCGCTACGCTCCAGCCGCTGGTGCTGTAGACAAGCGCCCCGGAACTCTTGATGATTTCATCACCCAGACTGCGGAACGCAAACAGCTCCGGTGCGATGTTGGCCAGCTCCCGCAGCGTGTAGTAGATGGTCATGCCGCGCTGGCCTTTGGCCTTGATCTCCGCGAAGGCCCGCTTCATCAAGTCCACGGTCATGAACGGATAATTGATGTAGGGGTTCTCCGGCGTACTGTGATGGAAGTGGGCAATATTGCCGAAGAAACGCAGGTTCCAGTGGTCGGCGCGCAGCGGTTTGAACGGAGTCACGTACAGCCGGAACCTCAATCTCATGGGTTCGCCGGCTCGGAGAATCCTCGCCCCGGTGAAGACACGCAGCACGGCCGCATCGCCGTCTTCGACAAGACTTGCGCCCCCCTTTCCGCCGTTGATCCACTGCCGGTGCTCGTCCCAACGCAGGCCCGACAGGTCCCAGTAGTCCTGCTCGCCCAGCAACTTGATGCCCAGCCCCGCCCGGACGTCGCCACACCAGGCCGCATTGTCCTGGTAGCGGCGGTCCCACTTCCATTGCCAGACACTCGGGCGGCGGTCGCCCCGGTTCGAGAAGCCGACGAAGTACTTCGCCAGCGTCTTTCGCATGGGAATAACGAGGGCGACGTCTTTCAGAGTTGTGTCCTTTTCGCTACGAAGGCTCAGGTCGAAGTTGATTGCCCCGTCGAACCACAATTCACTGCGCATCGTCTTGCTCATCGCGCCGCATGTCGCGTGCGTTACCTCGACCACGCGCGACGGATTCTCGATTTCGACCGTCCTCTTGTCCCCGGCGAATTCCTTCGGCCGCCCATCCGCGCCCAGCGCTTCGATGCGAATCGGTGAGGCCAGTACGTCCGTCCCGTTGCTAACAATCGTGCTCGGAAGGCCGAAGGCGCCGAGATCGATTGACCGGTTGAGAATCTCGATCCCGGTTCCGAGCCGCTTCAGAGGAGTGAAGGGAATCGGCAGGACGTTGTCATCCAGTCCAAGCGTCGAGTTGAGCCATCGCAGCCGGGAGTGGCGCCAGGGCTCATCGTCTCCGTGGTTGGGGATCACGGGCCCATCCACCTGAAGCGTCAGGCCGATCGTTTGCGGAGGATGGCCGTTGGCCCCCACCTTGACCTCGCCCAACAACTCGCCCTTGGCGTCGTTGGGGACCATCATCCCAATCCAAAGCGGTCGCACCATCCCTTGACCGAGCTTGAATTGCTTGGTGAATCGCACGCCCCGGTTGTTCGTCCCCTCCAGATTGAAACAGGTGATCTGCTTGCGGGGAATCACGACTTCGCCCGCGGCGTCCCGCACATCCGAATACTCAAGCGACAGCCGGGTGACTTCCTCTCGGGCCGCGAAAACCCCGATCTGCCAGCAGTAGTACTCGCTCGGCCGGCACTCGCCGTGGAAGCGCTTCTGCGGCCCATCCAGCGCCCATTTCTGGGGGAGGAAGTCGGGCATCACAACCGGCCGGATGCGGTCTTCGGGAAATAGCAGGATCGGACCCGCGTTCTTGTCCAGCAGGGCGGACATCTCCGCCTCCGACGCGATGATTTCCATCGGAAAGAACGAATCCAGATCGGGCCGTTCGCCACGACGCCGGCGCGACTCCATCCGCACCAGTTTTGCCTGCGGCATGGCGTCGAGTGCGGCCTTGTCCGCTGTGGCTGTGTTCTCCACTCGCGTGCCGCGTTGGGCGGTGCGCGAATCGAACACAACCTGGCCCCCTCGGTTGCGGATCACGAGATTACGGACCCATGTCCCGGCGTTGTTGTCGCCGGGATAGACTCGCACCGCCGGCGCAGCGCCGCCGGTCAGTCGCTGCGCAGACGCGTCTTCAGCCTTGAGCAGGGGCGAGGTGTACGGCTTGCCGTCATCGCCGGTGCCCTGGACCTGGGAGGTAATCACTGTCCGGTCCTCCATCGCCTTGACCGTGATAGTCGCGATGAGCGGCCGGTCCATGTTCACCGGCCACGGGGCATTCCAGTTGGCCTTCACGAGTTGCGTGACGGCATCGCTCTTGTTCGAGTCCTGCCGGGTGATGCCCATGACGAGCTGACTGCCGTAGTCGTAGACGAGCGCCCGGTAGCCGCGGCCGTCGCTTTGCACCAGGAGAGTCGGCTCGGCACAGGGCCCCCGATGATCGGAGAAACGAACCTCGTAGGTCATCACGTAGTCGTTCTCGGCGAACGCGAGTGCGCTGCCGGCGATGATCTCGAACGAGCTGCCGATGGCCCCCCCTTCACCATCCAGGCGAGAACCGGGAAAGAAGATGACGCTCCGCGCGGCGCCGAGGCTGAGTCCATGTTTCGCGAGCCATCCGGGCTCTGCCACGAGTCGCGGTGGCAGGGATGCGCCGTTCCATTCGCCGCTGGTTGTGTCAGGTTGCCGGTACGGCATGTAATAGACTGCGTACCGCCCGGGCACGGTCTTCGGCTGGAACACCACGTCACCGCATTCCCGCGTGACGTTGCACGCGAAGACATTCTGGACCTTTGCCCCCGTGGCCAGATCGTAGACCAGCACCGCCTTCCCGCGAAACTCGGCATCGTGCCGGCGCCACGGAATTCTAGCCCTCACGG
>CAZFKF010000475.1:0-4949 GCA_964518805.1 uncultured Planctomycetaceae bacterium
ACGAGGGCTTCGTGAAGACCGGCGATGGGCTGGGCAAGGAGACGTTCAAGGGGTGGGGCTCGATCCCGGGCTGCAAGGACGGCAAATTCCACTACCTCGAGGACCGTCCCGGACGCTGGACCGATGAGCCGGATGTTCGTCTCTACGGATACTGGTTCTGGGATTGGTACGAAGAATTCCAGAAGGTGGCCTCGATCGATCCGGCGGCCCGCGTCTTCACGCTCGCGCCGCCGTACTCTCAATACGGCTATCGCAAGGATCAGCGGTATTTCGGCGTGAACCTGTTCTGCGAGATCGACCGGCCCGGAGAATGGTATCTCGACCGCCGCCGCGGCATGGCCTACTGGCTCCCGCCTGCGGATTTCGATCCGGCGCGAACGTCCAGCAGTTTGAGCGTGCTCGTCGAGCCCTTCGTGATGATGAAGAACGTCGAGCACGTGATCCTCCTGGGACTTGCGTTCCAGGAGGCCCGCGGCGACGGCATTCACATCAGCGGCGGCGCCGAGTGCCTGGTGGCGGGCTGCACGCTGCGGCAGCTCGGCGGCGACGCGATCGTCGTCGACGGGGGCCGCCGGCACGGCATCTTCGGATGCGCGATGCGGACGCTCGGCTGTGGCGGAGCGCGGGTCAACGGCGGCGACCGCAAGACGCTCGCGCCCGGCGGCCACTTCGTCGAGAACTGCACGGTCTGCGACATCTCGCGGCTGAAGCGGACCTACACGCCGGCCGTGCTCCTCGACGGCTGCGGCAACCGCGTGGCCCATAACCGCTTCGAGCAGATCCCCTCGTCGGCCTTGCGGATCGAAGGGAACGACCAGTTGATCGAGCTCAACGCAATCCGGCGCGTGGTCCAGGAATCGGACGATCAAGGGGGCCTGGATATCTTCGGAAATCCGCTGTACCGCGGCGTGGTGATCCGCTGGAACCGCTGGAGCGACATCGTCGGCGGGACCCATTGCGGCGCCGCGGGCGTCCGGCTCGACGACATGATCTCCGGCGTGGCGATCTACGGCAACGTCTTCGAGCGGTGCGGCGCGGTGCAGTTCGGCGGCGTCCAGATCCACGGGGGCAAGGACAACCTGGTTGACGGCAACCTGTTTGTCGATTGCTTCGCGGGGATCAGCTTCTCGCGCTGGGGCCAGCAGCGTTGGCTGGAAGGGATCGCCAAGTTCCTGCCCGAAGCGAGCACGCCGCCCTATTCGGCCCGCTATCCGGACCTGGCTCGCATCAAGGCCGATGCCGACGTGAACTTCGCAATCCGCAACGTCTTCGCCGGATGCAAGGAGATCTTCCTTCGCGACGGCGGCGCGCAAGGCACGGCCCTGAACGCCTCGCTCGACGCGTCGCTCGTCCGCAGCGCGTTGAGCGGAGGCGAAGCCGCATTCCGCGACGGGCCGTTCCGGCAGCGCATCTTCGAGCCAATCCCCCTGGACGAAATCGGCACGTACCGTCATCCTTGGTCGGCGAAGCAAGAATCCTCGACATTGGGGAAATAGGAGACAATGCATGCGTACAGCCCCTGCAATCCGATTTACCCTGATCGTTCTTTGCGCAACTGCGGCGGCCGCGCAGAAGGCGGAAGCGGCGGCGCCCGACGTTCAAGCTCCCTCGCCGATCTCGGTCGGCAGCCACAAGCAACTGTTCATCGATCAGCGATTCACGGCCCGCGCCACGAACGTCGAGTTGCGCATGCATCCGCCCGCCAAGCTGGGCGTGGTGCTGCGGCCCGAGCGGCCGTGGGAGGACAAGAGCATCGGCTTTTGTGCCAGCGTGATCGAGGACGGCGGCGTCTTCAAGCTCTTCTACCGTGCCGACAGCCACGAGAAGGGTGCGTCGGTCTGCCTGGCCACGTCGCGCGACGGCCTGCGCTGGGAGCGCCCACGGATCGGCCTGTACGAATTCGGAGGCAACCAGGACAACAACATCGTCTTTCGCGACACGGACAACAACGCGGCCTACCGCGGCGTCGGCGAGACGATCGTGTTCCTCGATCCGCACGGCAAACCCGAGCAGCGATTCAAGATGATCGCCTGCAAGGGCTGGCCCGATCCTCGCTCGGCGGGCCTGTACTGCCACACCTCGCCCGACGGCGTGCACTGGACCATGGGCCCCCGCGTGCTGGACCTCTACCCCGACACGGCCAATCAGGCCGCCTGGGACAGCCAGCGCGGCAAGTACGTGGCCTACATCCGCACTTGGGACCCGCTGCGCAAGGTCGGGCGCGTCGAGATCGCGGACATCATGACGCCGTGGCCTTACAAGTCGCTGGGCGCGGGCGCGTATTTCATTTGGGGAAAGGAGAGCGTCGCCGTACCCAGCCGCGAGTTTCCCGAGGCCTTCGCCTACGACGCCGAGGATCCCGTTCCCAGCGATCACTACAACGCGGCCGCGGTGGAATATCCCTACGCCCAGCACGCCTATTTCGCCTTTCCCAGCCCGTACATGCATTTCCCTGAACCCCCGGTGGGCAAGTACGGCAACGACGGACTGCTGGACATTCAGATGGCGGTGAGTCGCGACGGCTTGAAGTTCCATCGGGTGTCGCGCGCGCCGTACGTCGCACTGGGGCTGGCGGGCGAGCCGGACTCGCTCTCCAACTACATGGCCGTCGGCATGCTCCGCGTTGGCGACTACCTGTATCAGTACTACGGGGCCTACGCGGTTACGCACGGCCTGCCCGAAGCCCAACAGAAGATGCCCATCGGCTGTTTCTGCGCCGTGCGACAGCGTCTCGACGGGTTCGTCTCGGCGACTGCGGCCTGGGGCGGAGGCGAACTGGTCACGCCGCCGCTGACCTTCCAAGGAAAGCGTTTGGCCTTGAACCTCAACGCCTCGGCGATGGGGGCGTGCCAGGTGGGTTTGCTCACGGTCGCCGGCAAGGAGATTCAGGGCTTTGCCGCCGATGCGTGCGACGCGATCCGCGGCAACGCCGTGGAGAAGGTCGTCACCTGGAAAGGCAACAGCGACCTCGCAGCGCTGTCCGGCCAAACGGTGTGCATGCGTTTCGTCATGCGGAGCACGGACCTCTTTGCATTTCGGTTTCTGACGGATTGATTGATCGTGGCTTCGCGAGATTCCCATGCATTGGAGTGACCGCTGTATTCGGAAGGAGACCGACGATGGACGCCCTGGAGGCGATTCGCACTCGACGCCGCATGGGTACTTCAAGAACCATTTCCTCCGCGACGTGGCGAAACCGGTGCTGGAGGCAAACAGCCACGCCAAGGTTCAGATGCGTCGCAAGGTGCGTGGGTTTCGCTCCATCGAGCAGTCGCTCCAACTGACACTCGATGCCCACGCGAACCATCCTGAGCCGTTCGTCGCGGATGACCTGATCCCCTATCGCAATGCCCAACCGCCTCCCTCGCAACACTCGGCGATCGCGTGCCGACGCATCATGCGCAAGGCGAGATCCTCAAAACAACGCGCTGCCCTCCTCGCCGCATAGGAGGCCCGCTACTGCGACAGTTCTTGATAACATGGCGGGTGGTTGAATTTGACACCCAACTCCCCTCCGCCGCGTTTCACACGTCTTTCCCGGCGCTCGGCATTCCACAGCACTGTCCCCACGGAGTGAATCCTGAAGGGCGGCCGACGAAACGACGCGCGTGAATTTGGGTAGATTGCAGCAAATGCGAACAACCCGAGATCACAGCCGGTGGTAGTGATCGTAGGGGATATTCTAACGATACCGGTCAGGAAAGCCGAATACATCGAGTGATCTTTCAGGAGAATGCGCTTCTACACCCTCAACGACGGAAATGGTTGTCATGGCAAGGGTGCTCGCAAGTTGGTGGCTTCGGACGGCATGGGTTCTTGGGGCGGCGGCGTTGCTCCAGTCGCAAGCGGGGGCACAGGAGACTCTTGTCGACGGATTTGGGTCTGCCGCATCCAATGAGACGGCGGCCGTAGCCGCATCGCTTTGCGACAGCGAGTGTTTCTTCTACCCGCCGCGTTGTCCGATCTACTTCCGCGCCGACGGCGTCATGCTTCGCCGCGACGTGCACAACGCCACGGACATCGCCACGCTGAACGACACCGATACGCTCGTACTGTCGACGCGGGACCTCGACATGCCGTTCAAGGCGGGTCCGCGGTTCCTGGTTGGCCATACCTTTGGCGATTCCCCGTACCAGGTCGAGTACTCCTACTTCTGGCTGGACAACCTCGACGTCTCGGCCGCCGTGCGAGACAACACGGCGAACAGCGGCGGCGGAGTGGGGAACCTCTTCTCGCCCTTTAGCGGCTTCGGGCTGACGCCGGTAACGGGCCTCGACTACAACAATCTGGCCTCGATCCGCGAATTCTCCACGTTCCAGAACATGGAGTTGAACCTCCGCCGTCAACTGCCCATGCCCGAGGGCCGGCTCACCACCTCGTTCCTCATCGGGGCCCGGGGTGTTGGCGTCCGGGAACAGTTCGACTACTTCACGCGGTCCGACCTTCCCGCCGTACCGACGACCAATTCCGTCCGCGTCCGCACCAGGAACGAACTCTACGGGGTCCAGATCGGGCAGCTCTTCGAGTTCAACGTGGATCAACTCTGGTGGATCAACACGGAACTCAAGGGCGCGATCTGCAACAATTCGGCCGGGCAGAACTCGGTGTACACGCAATCGATCGGCGGCGTCGCGACAACGTACGATGGCGCCAAGAGCACCAACGGCACTTCCTTCATCGGCGACATCGCGGTAACGCTCGTCTGCCGGCCGACCGACCACGTGACCGCGCGACTCGGCTACCAGGCCATTTGGTTCACCGGAATGGCGATCGCGGCCAAGAACTTGGGCAACGAGATCGACATCCTCACCACCGGCCCCGCGCAAATCAACAACCGCGGCACGGTCGTCTACCACGGGCCGCACGCCGGTCTCGAGATCGCCTGGTAGACCGCAAATCAGACAACGGCCCGCCATAATGCCAAACCGGCTGGCTTTGTCGAGGGATGC
>CAZFKF010000476.1:0-4943 GCA_964518805.1 uncultured Planctomycetaceae bacterium
CCCGGCCTTGCGAAGCCACTGGACCATCTCGGCCGGGCCGCACGTCTCGCGCCACAGGCAGGCGCCGCAGCGCAGTTCCAGGAATCGTGGTCGAGTCGTCATTGGGTCACGGGCCTTGCACCAGCAGGACGGCTTGCCGTGGCGCGAGGAGCAGCTTCACGTGTCCGTCCCCGGCCTTCTCGGCCTCGCGGATACTGCCGTCGGCCGGATCGAGCAGGCGCCAGCCGCCGGCCGCTCCCACGGCGATCTTTCCATGATAGGGCTCCTTGCCCACGTTGACCACCAGCAAGATGTGTCGTCCGTCGCGGACAAAGCTCCCCAAAGCGATTCTTTCGGAGGCCGGCGCGATGCGCCACGGCGGCTGGATCGCCGCGGTCAGGCTCGCGGCCGACAGGCGGCCCGCCGGGCCGCCGTCGATCAGCACGCGGCCGCCGCCGCTGCGGAATTGCTCGACCACGGCGGACGCCGCCGGCGGCAGTTCCACCTCGGCCGGCACCACCAGCGACGTGAATCGATGCTCGCCGATCCGCAGGGAACCATCGCCGGCGGGTTTGGCGGCGGCCAGGATTTCGTGGTCGATGATTGTGAACGGCGTCTGACTTCGCTGGAGCATCTGTCCGAGGCGGGCGAACGACCCCACGATCTGTTGGGCCCGCGGCGATTGCGATGCAAGCTGCAAGGGTTCGCCCACCGGCAGGTACTCGGCCCAGAGATCGCGGACGGGATAGTAGAGAAGAACCTCGGGCGTCATGCGGGCCGGCTTGAGCACCGAGTTAAGCCGGCCTACGTAGGTCCCGTACGCCCGGTACTGTTCGGCGGGGCGTTGGTGGCTGCTGTAGTAGAGCGTGAATTCGGTCACGCCCCAGGCGGCCTGCCACGCCGCGGTGGCCTGCATCTCGGCCAATCCCGCCGGTCCCTGGCCGCCCATGGTCTGGCTGAAATCGCTCACCTCGGTCATCACGCGGCGGCCTCCGTTGAGGACCGCAGCGGAACTGGGCATGCCGGCCGTCAGCCATCCGCTGTAAATCACGGCTTCCGGGTCGGACGTCAGCAGGTCCAAGCCGGGAATATCCATCCGCACCAGGGCCTTGAGCTTGTTTCCGTCCAGGGCCGGATGGTGCATCAATTCCTCTTCCCACAGGGTATGGCCCGACGAGGCCACCTTGTGCTGCGCACACCACGTCTGAATCGTTCCGAAGAACCGCTCGGCCACAAGGTCGGCCACCAGTTCCCAGAACTGCGATCGCACGCGGCGATCCTCGGGCGCGTTGCCCGCGAAAAGACTCTTGCGGCGGGCATTCAGGTCGTCTCCAAAACGCTTGCGGTATTGCTCGACGATATCGTAACTCCACGGCACTCGGGGCAGCGGGCGCACGGCGGGGTCGATCGGGTCGGCCACGCGGACCTTCTTGCGGACGTCTTCGCCGAGTTGGCCGAGATTCACCGCAATCAGCGACGGCTCGTCGGTGAACATTGCCTGGATCGTCTTGCCGAAGTGCGGCTTGAGACGCCGGTAGTAGGCTTCGTGCGTCTTGGCCACGAACGAGCGGACCGCGCGGTCGTCGATCAGGTTGACATAACGCCGCGCGGCGTAGAAGTTGTTGCTCGCGTGCGTGTGCTCGTAGGCCGGCTGGAGGAAGAACGGCTCGGGCCGCGATCGATCGAAGGCGAGGGCTAACGCCTCGAAGTCGCGGTTTTCCTTGAGGACCAGCCCGCCGGCCGCCCCGCTCGGATATCCGTCCTCATCGTACAGCCAGACCACCATTCCCAGGTCCGCACAGGCCTCGACCCCGGCGACGAGTTTCTGCCAGTTCTCTTCCGAGGTCATGTAGTTCTCAAAGGCGACGTTGCAGACGATACCGCCCAGGCCCAGATCCTTGTAGGAGGTCATCTTGCGTTGGGCGATCTGCCGCGAGCCGCTGCCGGGAACCATCTGATCGAGCGCCTCGGCCGTCGGCCGGTTGAGGTCGATCCCGTGGACGATCTGCAGCGGCCGGTCGGCCAGCGGAGGGTGGTTCCAGGCCGCGACCCATGCCGGCGGCAGCGGCGAGACGGTAGGCTCCGCCGACAGGCCCGTTCCCGCGACAATCCCCGCCGCTGCAAAGAGAACGAATCCAACGTCACGCTGAATCGCAAACGGTCTCATGATGCACTGTCCTTCCTACCGTGGCTTCAGGAGCGGGCGCAAGTGCCAATCCGTCGCACGGGTCCGCAGTCCTCCTCGGTCGCGGTCGCGCTCAGTCGATTCTCCCGAGTTCGAGTCTCTACACCGGACTGTGAACCCAAGATACACGCCATCGTTGCGCTCCGCTAGTCAACGGGCCGTTGGGATTCGGCGGTTTTACGACGCGGACGATTCGGTTAGAATTGCGCCGTGCTCTTGAGTCCTGCGCAGGAAATGAGCGAGGCCGACCAACGAGAGGCCGGGAAACAAGGGAGGAAAGCCCTGCACCAGGATCATTTTCAATACAGGGGTCAATCAAGGGCTGAACGGGCTTGCGTCAATCCCCCAACCGACAGAAGGATGTGTTCCCATGCCATTTGCGCAAGACACTGAGAGATGGGTGCGACGGTTTGGCTTCTGCCTCGCCTGCATCGGTTTCGGCGTTGCGGCGTTCGCGCCCTTGCGGGGCCTGCCTGAGGAATCCAGGCCGGCTCCGTCGCCTGCCGAGTCCTCGACCTGGACCACGATGCGCGAGGCGCTTTTGGGCAAGACCGTGCCGGTCGAGGCGCTGGGGGGCGCGTCGCAAGCGGACAATGCCCAGAACCCGTGGCGGCCGCACCCCGTCAATCTGGCGCCGGCGCACTGGATTTGGCTCCCCTCCGAACGCACGTTGGCCAACACCTTCGTACTCTTCCGCCGCGAGGTGAATCTGTCTCGAGCGCCGGCCCGGGCCGCGGGATGGATCACAGCGGACAGCCGCTACCGCCTCACGGTGAACGGGCGTCGCGTCCAGTGGGGGCCCGCCCCGTGCGACCCGCGGCAGATGGACGTCGATCCCGTGGACGTCACCAAGTTCCTTCAACCAGGCAAGAACGTGATCGGCATCGAAGTCTTGCACTACGGAGTGGGCGACGGCACATGGCCGGCGGGCAAGCCGGGGCTGATCTTCCATCTGGCGATCGAAACGCCGGACGGCAAGAAGGAGCGGATCGTGTCCGACGCCACCTGGCAGTGCGCCATCGACCGGGCCCACCGGCCCGGCGCTGCCAAGCGGTGGTTCCTCCGGGCCCTTCAGGAGGAGTTCGACGCGCGGTTGCATCCGGCCGGGTGGGACACGGCGTCGTTCCAGCCCGACCAGCGATGGATCCCCGCCGCGGTGATCCCCTGCGCGCCCGACAAGCCGGCTGCGGCAAGCGGATATCCGGGCAACGACCTGATCGAAGGAGTTTCGCCTGCGCGCAGCGCCTTGAGGCTGCGGCAGATTCCTTTGATGCGCGAAAGCGAGACGCCGGCGATCCGCCTGGCCGACTCGGGACGGATCGAGTGGCTGCGGGATCCGTTGGACTGGTTCGAGTTCCGCGTCCCCGGCAGCTTTCGCATCCAAGGCGACCCGGCGGCCGTCTCCGACGGGCCGGCGTGGCGTCTGCCCGCCACGGCTGGCTCGCGGCAGGGAGTGTTCGCCACGTTCGAGTTCCAGGAACAAATCGTGGGCTGGCCCTATTTCACCATCGACGCCCCGGCCGGGACCGTGGTCGAGTTGATGTGCCAGGAATCCCACGACCCGAAGGGGCCGAGATGGCTCGATACGCACTTCTTCAACTGGGCCCGATTCGTATGTCGCGAGGGGGAGAATCGCTTTGAGACGTTCGACTATGAATCGCTCCGATGGCTGCAACTCCACGTGCGCGGCGCCGGCCGGCCGGTGACCATCCGCAACGTCGGCGTGCGGCGGCGCACCTTCGCCTGGTCGCAACGCCCGCACATCCGCTGTTCCGAGCCGGCCTTGCAGCGGCTCTTCGACGCCGCCGTGAACACCCTCTACAACAGCGCCCAGGAGATTTGCGCCGACGGCATGGGCCGCGAGCGCCAGCAGTACAGCGGCGACGGCGGACACCAACTACTGGCCGTTCGCTGCCTCGGCGAGCCGAGTCTCTCGGCCCGATTCCTGCGGACTTTCAGCGAGGGACAGGCCCCGGAGGGGTACTTCCTCGACTGTTGGCCGGCCTTCGATCGGCTGGCCCGGGTGATGCAGAAACAGGTCGAAGGGGCCTACTGGGGGCCGCTGCTGGATCACGGCATCGGCTTCAATTTCGACTGCTTCCAGCATTACCAGGAGACGGGCGACCTGGGCGCCTTGGTCGAGCCCTATCCGCGGTTGCTGCGGTTCGCCGAGTACCTGGCCGCGCTTCGCGGGCCGGACGGGCTGCTGCCCGTCGAGAACCTCGGCATCCCGACGGTCTGGATCGACCACGACGCCTATCGCCAGCAGCGGCACAAGCAGTGTGCGTTCAATCTCTACGCCGCGGCCATGTGCCGGCATGCGCTGGCGCCCTTGGCCCGGGCCTTCGGCCAGCGCGAACGTGCGGAGAAGCTTGTCCGCCTGGGCGACGAGATCCTCGCGGCGACGGTGCGCCGCTACTGGTCTGCCGAACGAGGCGTGTTCGTCAACAACCTCCCCTGGTCGGCCGAGGAGAAGGGAATCCGGCTGTGCGACCGGTCGTTGGCCACGGCGATCCTCTTCGACCAGTGCCCGGGCGGGAACAACGCGGCAGCCCTCAAAGCCCTGGCCGAATGCCCGCCGGAATTGGGGCTTTCGTACCCCTGCAATGCCAATTGGCGCTACTGGGCCCTGGCCAAGATGGGACGCGCCGACGTGGTGCTGGGCGACTTCCGCCGCCGCTGGGCAACCATGAAGTCGGTGATGCTCAACAACGCAATCCAGGAATGCTGGGACGCCGCGGCCGATTCCACCGCCGAGTGGAGCCACTGCGCGCTGTCG
>CAZFKF010000477.1:0-4943 GCA_964518805.1 uncultured Planctomycetaceae bacterium
GGAGGGGCGGAGCCGGTCGGCTCGGGCCAGGTCCAGTTCGGCCTTGGCCAACAGGGCGTGCAAACGGTCCAGATCGCCCTTGGCCTTGTCCAACGCCGCCTGGTACGGTCGAGGATCGATCTCGAACAGCACGTCGCCCTTCTTCACCTCGTGGCCGTCCTGGAAGTTGATCTTGACAATGTACCCTGTCACTCGGGCGCGGACTTCCACCTCGCCCACGGCCTCGCTTTGACCAGGAAACTCATAATAGTCCGTCACTTCGCGGACCACGGGCTTAGCCACGGTCACCTCGGGCGGCGTCGGTGGGGCAGACGCGGGTGCGTTCTTCTCGCATCCTGCCGAACCCAGCGCCGCCAGCAACAACCACGCGGTCGCCGGAATTCGAGCTGCGGCTGATCTCACCTGCATATCCTCTTCAATCTTCCTGACTTGTGACGACACCCCCCTTTTTCGATCGTAACAAGGACGCGGCGGCAAAGCAACGTCTTGGACTGCCGAGACTTGCACGCTGCCAAGTGAGCCTGGATAATCGCGCGGCAAGTATGCAGCGAACCGAAAACGAGCCTAGCAAGGAGTTGAATCATGGTCGCACCGAGCCTGCTCTGTGCCCTGTTCGGCCTGGCCGCCGATCCCTGCCAAGTCGTCGCCCCCGAAGGCGGAGAATGGATCGAACTGCTTCCAGGAAAAGAGTTTACAGCGTGGCGACTTCCGCATGGCGACTGGCTCATGGCGGCCTCGGTGACGATGGACCCCAAGGACCCGAAACGGCTCGCGTGGACCAAGGGAACCCGGGTAGCGGTCAACGGGTCTCAGGGCCGGTCCGTGGACCTCGTCAGCGGGCCCCAGTTCGGCGATGTCGAAGCGCACATCGAGTTCATGGTTCCCAAGGGATCGAATTCCGGGGTCTATTTTATGGGCCGTTACGAAGTCCAGGTCTATGACAGCTTCGGCGTTGCCAACGACCACTACCCGGGCATCGAATGCGGCGGAATCTACCCGCGTTGGATCAACAACCAGAACGTCGAAGGGCATTCACCACGTGTGAACGCATCGCGAGCGCCCGGCGAGTGGCAGACATTTGACGTCGTCTTCCGGGCACCGCAGTATGACGCTGGCGGCAAGAAGGTCCGCAACGCCCGCTTCGTGCGCGTGACGCACAACGGCACGCTGATCCACGAGAACGTGGAAGTGACCGGCCCGACTCGCGCCTCGCTTTTCAACGACGAAAAGCCCACCGGTCCGCTGATGCTTCAAGGAGACCATGGCCCTGTGGCCTACCGCTGCGTGCGCGTCCGCCCGCTGGCGCCAGAATCTGCGATTCAGGGAAAGTGACCTTTGGGTTTGTGGCGCGGGGGCACGACTGTGGTCCTTGTGAGCAGAAGAAAGAGGGAGAGCAGTAAACAGGACATGGAAGTCGCGATTTCTTGGGTGGTATGGAAGCCCCATGGCCGCAATTGTTGGGTGGTGCCCTTCCAATGGCCAGAGGTTTTTACTAGAATGCCCGCGGTATGAGTGGCGAGACCCCCGCGAGCCGAGGTTCCGTGGTTCTCGTTCTAAGTCACCCTCCGGATTACGTTGGGCTGGCCTTGCGGGGCCGACCGGTCTTCAGTTGCGGTTGATCTTCTCTCTACCGTGTGGCCGCAATCTTCCTCGGAGGTCCGGGCTCAGGGCGAAGAGATGCGGTACTTTCGTGTTTTCTCGTTTTTCTTGAAGGAGTGGCGTTCATGCCGCAAGGGACGATCAAAAAGGTGATCGCGGACAAGGGTTTTGGTTTCATCAAGGGTGAGCGCGGGGAATTGTTCTTCCATCACAGCGCTCTGGAGGGTGCGGCGATCGAGACGCTCCGCGTCGGGCAAGCGGTCACGTACGAGGAAGGCCAGGGGCCCAAGGGTCCGCGGGCCGAAAAAGTCAGAGTGCAGTAACCGCGGACGCCGCGAAGGAGTGTCCTCATGACCAACATTTATGTGGGAAATCTGTCGTTCAACGCCACCGAAGATGAGCTTCGCGATGCCTTCGGCCAGTACGGCAAGGTCTCGTCGGTGAGCATCATCAAGGATCGCGACACGGGGCGCCCTCGCGGGTTCGCCTTCGTCGAGATGGCCGACGGCAAGGAAGCGGCCACCGCGATCAAGGAGTTGAACCTCCGCGAGATCGCTGGCCGTTCGATTACGGTCAACGAGGCCCGGCCCAAGGCCGACCGGCCTCGCGCTGGCGGGGGCGGCGGTCGCCGCCGTAGCTGGTAGCCGAATCGCGTGGAAACCTGTTTGCCCCCGTCGGGCTCGACGGCCCGGCGGGGGTATTCTTTTCTTGTGCTATCGGAGCGCGGATGGAGTACGGCGAGGAGAGCGTTCGTGTCGGTCTTTCGCCCCACGGCCTGGGCGTGTTCTCGTTGCGATCGTTTCGGACCTGCGAATTCGTCGGCCCGATCCGGGGCACCGTCATGGACGACCCCGGGTACGAGTCGGACTACTGCATGGAGTTCGGCCCCAACCGGTCACTGGAGCCGGATGCGCCGTTCCGTTACCTGAACCACAGTTGCCATCCCAATTGCGCCCTCGTCGAGATGGAAATCGAGCGCGAAGACGGCACCTCGTCGCTGGAGATGTGGCTCGAAGTCCAGGCCGACATCGAGCCCCACGAACAGATGACGATCGACTATGCCTGGCCCGCCAGCGCCGCCATTCCCTGCCAATGCGGCTCGGCGGATTGCCGCAAGTGGATCGTGGCGGCAGAGGAAGCGCACGAAGTCGCGTCCTAGAGTATGCCGGACGCGTAGCCGCCGTGCGACGTTGCCCTTTCCCGTTCGGTGCCGAGCACACACGGGCAGAAGCCCGCGCTCAGGCGATGCCGTGGGCTTGCTCGTAGGCGGCGATCCGGTCGGCGTGTTGCAGGGTAAGGCCGATGTCATCCAACCCGCCAAGGAGGCAATGACGGCGGAAGGAGTCGACCTCGAAGGGGAGCGACAGGCCCAAGGCGTCCGTCACCGTCAGCCGCTCAAGATCGACGGTGAGTTGGTAGCCCGGGTGTTCGCGCGTCCGGGTGAACAGGTCGTCGACCGTCTCTTCGTCGAAACGGATGGGGACGATGCCGTTCTTGAAACAGTTGTTGTAGAAGATGTCGGCGAAGCTGGGGGCGATGAGCACGCGGAAGCCGTAGTCCTCCAACGCCCAAGGGGCATGTTCGCGACTGGAACCGCAGCCGAGATTGCGGCGTGTCAGCAGAACGCTGGCGCCCCGGTATTCAGGCCAATTGAGGATGAATTCGGGGTTGGGCGAACCGTCGTCGAGATAGCGCCAATCGAAGAACAGGAACTGGCCAAAGCCGGTCCGCTCGATCCGCTTGAGGAACTGCTTGGGAATGATCTGGTCGGTGTCGACGTTGGAGCGATCCAAGGGGACGACCAGACCGGTGTGAACGGTGAAAGTGCGCATGGTTACCGATACTCCCATTGGCGAATGTCGACGAAATGCCCGGCCACGGCGGCGGCCGCGGCCATGGCCGGCGAAACCAGGTGCGTGCGTCCGCCTTTGCCCTGCCGGCCCTCGAAATTTCGGTTGCTGGTCGCGGCGCAGCGCTCACCCGGTTCCAGTTTGTCAGGGTTCATGGCCAGGCACATGCTGCAGCCGGCCTCGCGCCATTCCAGGCCGGCGTCGAGGAAGATGCTGTGCAGCCCTTCGGCCTCGGCCATGCGTTTGACCAGTCCGCTGCCGGGCACGACCATGGCCTGCACGCCCTTGGCCACGCGATGGCCGCGGACCACGGCCGCGGCTGCACGAAGGTCTTCGATCCGCCCGTTGGTGCAGGAGCCGATGAACACCCGGTCGATGGCGATCGACTTCATCGGCGTTCCCGGGTGGAGGCCCATGTACTCCAGGGCCTTTTCGGCGGCTTTGCGGTCGGTTTCGTCGGCCAGATCGGCAGGGCTGGGGACGCTGGCGCCCACGTCGACCACCTGGCCGGGATTCGTGCCCCAGGTGACCTGCGGTTGAACGTCGGTCGCCGAGAAGCGTTCGACGCGGTCGTAGCTCGCCCCGGGGTCGCTGGGAAGACGCTGCCATCGCTTGACCGCAGACTCAAAATCGCGGGGCGCGAATGGCCGACCGTGGAGATAGTGATAGGTCTTCTCGTCGGGCGCGATGAGGCCCGAGCGGGCCCCCGCCTCGATCGTCATGTTGCAGACCGTCATCCGCTCTTCCATGCTCAGGGCTCGCACGGCTTCGCCGGTGTACTCGATACAGTAGCCCGTCCCGCCCTGGGTGGTCAGCCGGCCGATGAGGTAGAGGATCAAGTCCTTGGCCGTCACGCCGAAAGGAAGTCGATGGTCGACGCGGACCTCCATGGTCTTGGGCCGATGCTGCAAGAGCGTCTGCGTGGCCAGCACATGCTCGACCTCGCTGGTGCCGATGCCAAAGGCCAGAGCGCCGAATGCCCCGTGGGTCGCCGTGTGGCTGTCGCCGCAGACGATGGTCATGCCGGGCTGCGTCAGTCCGAGTTCGGGACCGATCACGTGGACCACCCCTTGGTTCTTGTCCATCAGATCGAAAAGTCGGATCCCGAACTCGGCACAGTTCTGTCGAAGCGTGTCGATCTGCTGCTTCGAGATCGGATCGGCGATCGGCCGGCCGCGGTCCGTGGTTGGGATATTGTGGTCGACGGTGGCCACGGTCCGATCGGGCCGGCGCACCTTGCGGCTTGCGATGCGGAGCCCCTCAAAGGCCTGCGGGCTGGTCACTTCGTGAACCAGTTGAAGGTCGATGTACAGGAGGGTTTGCTTCCCCTCTTCGGCATGGACGATATGGTCGTCCCAGATCTTCTCGAACATCGTCCGCGGCTTGACTTCGCTACTCATGGCTGGGGCCAGTCCAGAAGAGACAAGGAACCAAGGAACCCTCTCGCCCCCCAGCAGGGAGGCCAGAACATCCTATTATAATTCAACTTCTCCG
>CAZFKF010000478.1:0-4941 GCA_964518805.1 uncultured Planctomycetaceae bacterium
TCCTCGAAATCGCCCAGCCGAAACCTCCGCCTCCGACAGTCGTGTATCCGAAAATCTTCCTCCTTGGCTGCTCCACAGCAGGGGCGCGCGTGACCATAGCGTACTTGCTCTCCTCTCTCCACCTGTTGGGTGTGGGCCTTGACTTCCTCCTGCACGTCCATGATCGTAGAAACACCTTTGTGAAGGTGGGGGGGCGTGCCGCGATCGCAAGATCCACACGCCTCCCCCGTTATTCTCCCCACAGGGGCTGTTGCGAAGCGACCGCGGCGCATAGAAGGGGCGGGGTCCTATTCTCGCATTCTTGGGGCGGGGTCTCAGCGCCGGCCGCTGCCTGGGCGGCGGGGTAGACGTCTCAGGCATTCAGAGACGAAGAAACTGTTCCTGGCTCAGATAATCCGGGACTCAGGAGGTAGTTCACTTGTGCGCGATATGCTTCAGCATATCCTCCGTCGGCAAATCTCCTCACCCCGGCCCCTCTCCCGTCGAACGGGAGAGGGGAGGATTCGGCCGCTTAGTAGGCGCTGCGTGTTCCGGTGCCTCGTGAAGGCTGGCGAGGCTGGAACAGCGGGGAGACGGTTCCGTCGGACTTCTTCATGCCCTCGGGCGGGGCCTGGGCGCGGAAATCGACCGGATTGGCCCCGGTGCCGTAGCGGGTCACGTGCTCCGAGTCGCGGTAGCCCATGCGATCGAAAAGATCGCCAAGTTGAATCTCTTTCACCAGATTGTCCTTGGCGTCGTCAAGCATCCTCGTGTAGCCGCGACGCATTTCCCTGGCGGAGGTCTCATCGGGCGGCGTTCCGCGGACCAGGTAATTCGTCTCGGTCGTGATCTTTCCGTGCACCACGCCGGCGGTGTCTTGGTAGGCGTCGACGACTGCACCATTGGTAGCGATGATGCTGCGTACCCGCTCCAGATCGCTCTTGCCGTCGCGGTCCAGATCGATCAGCCCGGCCAGGGCGAAGTGGATACGCTTGCCGGGTGCCCAGATGGGGGTGAACACGAGGTCGCCCTTTGCGATCGGGTTGCCCGGCTTGTCGTCGGTGATTCGCGCCTCGCACATGTGCGGGCCGAGGATTTCGACCACTTCGATGCTCGCCTTCTTCTCGGCCTGTGAGACATCGTCGGTCGCCGAGGTGAAGACGCCGAAGGTCATCAGGCGGCGGAGTCCGTCGGCTTCGCCGAGATTGACGAAGACGCGGCCCGTCCGCTGGTTGACACCGACGATCTTGCCGTAAGCGATTTCAAAGGTGGTGTGTTCGAGGGCTTCCTTCTGTTTGCGATACTGCTCGGCGATGATCTGGGCCGTGTTGGTTTTCTTGGTCTGGTCGCCCAGGTTGGCCTGCAACTCATTGATCTTCTTGTTGCCCTTGTCCTCAATCTCTTTGCGCTCGTTGAGCAGTTTGTCCTTTTCGGAGTTGAGCCCGTCGGCCGTTTGTTTGAAGCTGGCCGTGACCGTGGCCAGATCCGCGCCGGTCTTCTTGACTTCCTCCTCGTGCTGGGCGATCCGCGTGGCGGCGTCGCGCTCGCGATCGTCGCGTTCCTTCTTCATTTGCGCCTTTTCGGCCTCGGCCAAGGCAAGGGCCTGGTTCTTCTTCAGGACGGTGTCGTTCAGGTGGTGGACGACCTTGTGATAATTCTGGTCGGCCGCCGGCAGGCTGGACGCCGTGACCTGCATGTCCTTGAGGACCTCCTGGCCAATGACCTGCATCGTCTCGGTCGCGCCGAAGCCGAGGTAGCGTTTTAGGTTGGCGTTGTCCGTCTGGGCCGCCGTGAGGGCCTGCTTGGCGTCGCTTTCGGCCTTTTCGGCCGCTGCGGCTTTGTTCTTGGCCTCGTCCGACTGGCGATAGAACATAAACGTCGTCACGCCCAGGATGAGGGTGAGCATGACAAACACGATCAAGGCAATTTGGAGTCCTTGATTTTCTCTCGCCATGGCTGAACAGCTCCTTCAATCGCGGTGCCCCGAGCGGGCCGACGACACGATCCCGGTAAGATGCGACAGGATTGCGGCCCAAGAACCTACGTCGATTGTAAACAGCCCAAAATGGAGTGTCAACGAAAAACCCCCCACCTCGCGGACGGGGCATCTTTCTCAGGTTTTCCGGGGGCAAGAGAGCATCCACGGCTGGAATTCAGGGCATTCGGCGATCACCACCGACTGGGGGTTTGGCACTTGCTGGCGGGCCCTTCGGCCCCTACCATGACGCTTGTCAACGCAGGGCAAGCGTGGGCCAACGGAGGCCGAACATGGACCCCGACGAATTCTCCAAGCGACAGGCCCAGTTGATTGCCGAATTCGGCCGGCACGAGGGGCGCAGCGACGGCGTGCGCGTCGTCAGCAGTCTCGCCTCCGGACTGGGAGTGCTACGCGACTTGCTCTTCGCACGCATGCACGACGACGTCGAGCGGATCATCGGACGCGACTCGATGCTCGTTCCCGTCTCGGAAGTCAAGGCGAGGAAAGCGACGAAGAACGAGATCGAACTGTACCAGGTTGTCGAGTCTGGGGCTGCCGCCAAGGCGTTTGGCTACGTCGCGTCCCTACGATGGTACGTCGAATGGCTGTGCCACGTGCGCCAGGCCGGCAGCGAGACCGATCCGGCCACGTGCAAGCGACTGGGCGACTATGTGGCGGCCGACGCCAACGGTCGGCGAACGCTGTTCGAGCGTGCCTTGGCCAAAGTGCTTCCCGAATCGACCCGGGCCCCGCTGGTCGCCTTTCGGTTGCATCCCCTGTGCGTTCAAATCGTCACGGCCCAGGCCTTCGACGATCACGCCCGGGCTGCCCGCGTGCGTCAGGCGCAGGCGGCCATCCTGCCGGCGATCCTCGATTGCCGGACTTGCCAGGGCAAGGTTCTGGAGAACGGCGAGCAATGCGCGTGCTGCGGCAACCCGCTGTGGACGTTCTCCTGGCTGACCGCGACCGACTGACCCAAACCACGGACGCGGAGTGTGGCATGCCGTCACGCCGCGCAGCGGCGGGTCGGCATGGAAGCTGCCATCGCGACTCCCATGCCCACCCGATGCTTTGCATCGTGAGAGCATGCCCCCAACCGCCCTCTGCAATTTGTCTGCAGGATACCGTCTACTGCTGGCTGCTCACACGTATTCCCAATCCTTCAACCACTGATAGTGGTACGGCAGAGTGGCCCAGGCGCGTTCCATGGCGTGATCGAGTTCGGCCTTCTCTTCGACGTCGAGTTCGCGGCGTTCCTTGACGGCCAGGGCAACGTTATCGACCTGGTCGGGCGTAATCAGCCCGGGGATGGGGGCCGAAATGGCCGAGTTGCAGAGGATGTAGCGGATGGACAGCCGGGCGATGCGGTTATCGTGCTCGGCGTTGGGATCGTTCGGGGCGCTGCTGCCTTTGAAGACCGAATTTGAGGCGAAGGGCTTGATGCCGAACCAGCCCACGCCCAGCCGCTTCATTGTGGCCCACAGGCCCGACTCGTCCTCGATCGTTTTGGTCTTGGCCGTGTAGGGCGTGACGATGATTTCCAGTTGGGGATACTTCTCGATGAGCTTCCTGATATGCGGCCGGTCGTGCGACGAGATGCCGGTGAAGCGGGCGCGGCCGCTTTTCTTGGCCCAATCGAGGGCCTTGACCGTTTCCTCGATGGTCTTCGAGTCGTGCTGGCTGCTCTGTTCGAGCAGGGTGATGCGCCACAGGTCGACGTAGTCCAACCCGGCC
Organism: uncultured Planctomycetaceae bacterium; assembly: GCA_964518805.1. Classification (GTDB taxonomy): domain Bacteria; phylum Planctomycetota; class Planctomycetia; order Pirellulales; family Thermoguttaceae; genus CALFBP01. The sequence goes on from CAZFKF010000478.1 coordinate 3,692, forward strand.
TCCTTGAGCCCCTTGTCGAATGTCTGCTTGAGCCGTTCGCAGGTGCGGCACTCGGAGTTGCGGACTTCCTCTTCGGCCCACGAGAAGCCGAGGTGCATCTTGTCGCGGCGCCCCTTGAGGGCCGCGGAGTAGGCCAGGACTTCGCCGGCGGTGCAGGCGTCGATGTAGTTCATGCCCCGCTCGATGCAGCGGCTGACCACTTCGGAGCGGTTCTTCTGGAAGCCGGGCTTGCCGAGGTTGACCATGCCCCAGGCGTTCCCCTTGTCTACCTCGTCGACCACGGTGTCGATCCGCTTCCAGTGCCCGCCCAGGCACACGGCCGAGACCATCATGCCGGTCTTTCCGCAGGGGCGGTACTCCATGTCGGGGTTGTAGTTGACGATCTTGGAGGTATCGACCTTTTCCGGGTTGCCTGCCCGAACGACCGGCGCCAGCGTAAGCCCTGTCGCCACGCCCGCAGCCGCCACCGAACCATCGCGAATGAACTCTCGCCGTGACAGTCTCTCGGTCATGAGAACCACTCCCTCACGAAGTAGCACCGCAAGAGGCGTCAGGAACCTTCGTCGCGGAAACACATGTCGAGGTTGGGAACCCGAGGAGGCGAAGAAGGCTCCTGACACCTTCTCCGGCCCCGCCGATCCTCCCGGTGCGTGTCACTATACCACAACCGGCCTACCCATGTCGAACAGCCAAGGATGGCCGGGCGACGTTCGTCTGGTATCCATCGGCGAATCACCCCCCGGAAGTTGTTGGGAATCGAATTCGCAGATTTCCAGGTGCCGATGCGACTGCCGGAGGATGTCCAACGGTCTGGTTCCGCCTTGCCCTTTCGGAATCTCGACAAGCCGCACGGGTGGAGGAAAGTAGCTCCCCGACGACATGCGATTCCAAATCTTGTAAAGGTTGCCCTTCAGATCGGTCTCGAAGTCGGCGAGGGACTGCTGGTCCACCCCAGCCGCTCCTCGATTCGCCTTGACCCTCTTGTACGCATCCCAAACTACCCGTTTGGAAATCTCGTACGACTTGCCTTGCGCCATGAACTCCTCCCATTGCTGGTTGGTTCGTGTCTCAAGACTGAACAATTCGACCCCTTCGCTCCAGGGGTTGAAACGGGGACGCAGCTAGTTATCAGAGAATAGGCAGGACTCGTGCTTGCTCATTCTACCAATACTAGCTGCGTCCCCGTTTCGATTCCCCTCTGGCACATGCTGAAGAAGAAGCAGAAGTACCGCTACGATTCGCCGATCCAG
>CAZFKF010000479.1:0-4940 GCA_964518805.1 uncultured Planctomycetaceae bacterium
AGCACGCTCACCATCGGCCTGGTGGCCGCCGCGTCGTTCCTCATCGTGGCGGTTAGCGCGTTCCGCATCGATCCGGCCCAGGAGCAGCCCAACCGCGCAAGCGCCAACGGCGGTTTCACGATCGTCGGCCAGAGCGATCAACCGATCTACTTCGACTTGAATACGCCGGCGGGGCGCGATGAACTCGGTTTTTCGGGCGAGGATTCGCGGACGATGCAGATCGCAAGCACGATCCCGCTCCGCGTGCGCCCGGGCGACGACGCGAGCTGTTTGAATCTCTACCGCCCGCGCCAGCCGCGAATCCTCGGCGTGCCCAAGGACCTGATCCAGCGCGGCGGCTTTGTCTGGGCCGCTGCCGAGGGGCCGTCGGGCGTTTCGGAAAACCCTTGGAAGCTGCTCGAGGAAGAACTCCAACCCGACGCCGACGGCGTGCCCCGCGTGCCGGTCGTGCTGGAGAAGACCACGGCCGACTACTCGCTCCATCTGGGCGGCGTGGGGGCGACGTACGACGTGCACGACGGATCGGGCCGGCCTATCCGGCTGGTGATCGTCGGCCTGCTCGGGCCGAGCCTGTTCCAGGGCGATCTGCTGATCAGTGAGGCGGCCTTCGTGCGGCACTTCCCCGAGCAGGCGGGATACCGGTTCTTCCTCATCGAGACTCCGCCGGATCAGGCCGCCGAAGTGCAACCGCTTCAACGCATCCTGGAGCGGACGCTGGGCGATTTCGGCTTCTGGACCCAGACCGCCAGCCAACGCCTGGCCGCGTTTCAGGCGGTCGAGAACACGTACCTCTCCACCTTCCAAAGCCTTGGCGGGCTGGGGCTCTTGCTGGGCACGCTCGGACTGGGCGCGGTGCAGCTTCGCAGCGTGCTGGAACGCCGTCGCGAGCTGGCCTTGCTGCGGGCCACCGGGTTCCGCCGGCGCTCGTTGGCCGCCATGGTCGTGCTGGAAAACGCAACGCTGCTGGCGGCCGGACTGGTCTGCGGCGTGCTCTCGGCCGTGGTCGCCGTGCTGCCACACTTCTGGACGGGGGCGGCCTCGATTCCGTGGGCGTCGCTGGCGGCGACCCTCGGGCTGGTCCTCGCGGTCGGACTCCTGGCCGGCTGGGCGGCCGTCCGCTCGGCGGTACGCACGCCGCTGTTGGCCACGCTGCGGGGCGAGTGACGCAAGGTGCGGGTGGAGCATACCAGGGAAAGGCCCCGTAGGTTATGCTTCAGCATGACTTCATCGGCGCCGCAGTTGTGCCGAAGCATAACCTACGGGTGTTGGACGTGGGGGGCGAGGTTCAAGGGAAAAGGGGAAAGACACGATGCGATCCGGACGTTTTGCTCGGTGGCTGGCGGTGGCGACGTGGGCGGGCTTCTTCGCAGTCCTCGTGTCATGGGAGGGCGCTCGTGCGGCGCCGGATGATGGGCCGCGGTGGATTGCCCCGCCCTCGGGCACGAGCCCGGCGGCCCCGCTGCCGCTGTTTCGCAAGGAGTTCGCCGTGAGCGCCAGGCCGGTCAGGGCCACGCTGCGGATCGTGGGGCTGGGCGATTACGACCTGCGGGTCAACGGCCGTCGCGTGGCCGACACGGGGATCAATCAGCCGTGGTCACAGTACGAAAAGACGATCTTCTATCGCGAGTTCGACATCACCAAAGACATCGCCGCTGGCGCGAACTGCGTGGGCGTGATGCTGGGCAATTCCTTCTGGGACAACCCCAACCCGCCCGCTGGACGCTACAACAAGGACGGCCCGCAACGCAAGGCCGCCGAACCGCTGCTGCTGTGGGCCGAGATCACGCTCGACGAGGCCGGCGGGGCTGCGCGACGGATCGGCACGGACGCCACGTGGCGCACGGCGGGCGGGCCAGTGGTGTTCTCGCACATCTTCGCCGGCGAGGATTACGATGCGCGTTGCGAGCAGCCCGGCTGGGACCGTGCGGGGTTCGACGACCGGGCGTGGGCCCCGGCCCGCGTTGCCCAGGCCCCCGCGGCGCGCCTTGAAGCCCAGCGCTGGCCGCCCATCGCGCGTCACGAGCGGTTCTCGCCCACGGCGATCCGCGAGCCAGTTCCCGGCGTGTTCCTCTACAGCTTCCCGCAGAACTGTTCCGCGCAATTGCGGATCGAGCTGGCCGGCGGCAAGCCCGGCGACCGGATCGCGCTTCGCTGCGGCGAGCACAAGAATGACCAGGACCGGCTGTTCGGCGGCTACGTGGTCGGGTGCAGCGTGGTGACCGCCGGGCAGGCGATGGACTATGCGTGGACCTTCTACTACCTGGGCATGCAGTTCGTCGAAGTCTCGGGCGCCGTGCCCGAAGGCCGCGCCAATCCCGACGGGAAGCCGGTGATCCGCCGAATGGAGCTGGCCCACGTGCGCACGGCGCTGCCCGAAACCGGCACGCTGCGGTGTTCGAGCGACCTGGCGAACGGGACGCACCGGCTCATCGATTGGGCGATCCGATCCAACACGAGCCACGTGCTCACCGACTGCCCGCACCGCGAGAAGCTCGGCTGGCTGGAGTGCTCGTACCTGCTGGCGCCGACGTTCATGTACCGTTACGACTGCCGCGACTGGTTCGCCAAGATCTGCCGCGACATCCGCGACGCGCAGGAATCGAGCGGCCGCGTGCAAACCGTGGCGCCGAGCTATCCGGCAAGTCGATTCCCCGGGGCGTTTACCTGGACCGTCGAGTGGGGCGCAGCGGCCGTGCTCCTGCCGTGGCATCACTACCAGTGGTACGGCGATCCGCAGATCCTCCGCGAAAACTTCGACATGATGCGCCGCTTCACCGACTACATCCAGACCGAGGCCAAGGACGGGCTGGCGCCGGGCGGGCTGGGCGACTGGTACGATTACGGCCACGGCAAGCCGCCGGGGCCGTCGCGGTTCACGCCCACCCAGCTCTCGGCCACGGCCACCTGGGCCTTGTGCGCGCTGACGGTCTCGCGGGCCGCAGGCGTGCTCGGGCTGCCGGGCGAGGTGAAAGAGTACGGCGACCTGCACGCACGGATCGCGGCCGATTTCCAGCGGCATTTCCGCGATCCGGCGACGGGGACGCTGCGGCACCTGGGCAGCCCGCAGTGCGCCAACGCCATGGCCCTTTGCGCCGACGTCGTGCCCAAGGCCGACCGCGCCCGGCTGGTCGACGACATCGTGGCCGATCTGAAACAGCGCGGCTGGCAGCAGACGCCCGGTGACGTGGGCCACGTCTACTTCCTTCGCGCCCTGGCCGAGGCGGGCCGCTCGGACGTGCTGCACCGCGCGTACGCGCGCGACGGCGTGGGCAGCTACGGCGGAATCCTCAAAAAAGGCCTCACTGCGATGCCCGAGACATGGGACGCGATGATGGACGGCTCGCAGTCGCTCGACCACTGCATGCTCGGGCACGTCCTCGAGTGGTACTACGGCTACGTGGCAGGCATCCGGCAGGCGCCGGGCGGCGTGGGCTGGAAGCAGATCGTGCTCGGCCCCAACCCCGGCCCGCTCACGCACGCCGAAGCCACGCTTCGCACGCCGATGGGTCCCGTCGCCTGCCGCTGGCGCAAACAGTCCGGCGTCTTCCGGATGGAGGCCGAGATCCCGCCGGGCGTCACGGCCACGGCGATCCTCCCCTCCGGCCAAACGCGGCCGTTGCCAGCAGGAGTCCAGAAGTTCGAGGAACCGGCCCGCTGAAGCGCCGCCCTTCCGGCGGTTCAGGCTCCTGGCTGGGAAGTTCCGCCCGTCCAGCGTTTGACCATCGTGACCTGGTTGCCGGCTTCATTGAAGGCCACCTCGTCCATGAAGGCCCGCATGAGGGCCAAACCGCGCCCGCATGGTGCCGGCTCTCCGGCTGCGTCGATCGGATCGGGCAGGGAGGCCACATCGAACCCGGGGCCTTCGTCGGCAATCACGAACCGAGCTTCGTCGCGCGAGATCTTCACGTCGACCAGCACCCTGCGGCAACAATACGGGGGCTCCTTGCGGCGCGTTTGGATCAGCGGCGCGTCGTCGGCATGCGAGCCCTGGATGGGCTGCGGCCCGAGTTCGAGGTTGCCGCGAAGCATGGCGTTCAAGATGGCCTGCTTCAGCGCGACGCCGATTCGCACCTGGCCGATGTAGTCGCACAGCCCCATCGAGCCCACCGATTGTTTGACCAGCTTGACGAGCGGGTCGACCAGCGCCGGATCGTTTTCCAACTCCAAAAAGAACGTGAGATCAGACCGGTTGAGGCAGCCCAGCAGCTTCTCGTACTCGCGATCGGTCCGCGCCAACGTCAGCACTTCTTCGACCGTGCCGACCAGCATGTCTGCGATATGCAGCTTGGGGACATAGCCCGCAGCGCCTTGCCGGAGCGCCTCAACGGCCAGCATCTCGCTGCCGTGCCCGGTCATGAGGATCACGGGCAAGGCCGGGTACCGAGCGCGAACTGCCCGCACCAAGTCCAGGCCGTCCATGTCCGGCATCCGAAGGTCGGTGACGACCAGATCGGGAAGCGACTGATCGAGGTGGGCCAAGGCATCGTTGCCATCAACCGCAGTCGTCACGGAATACCTGCACAGACCCAGGATTCCGCCGACAAGGCACCGATCGACCTCCGAGTCGTCGACCACAAGAACGGTCGGCATGATGGTGCTCCTTGCGATCGAGGCACCATCATTGTAGTTCGGCGGGCAAGCTCTGTCCTGTCTGGGCCCACGGCCTGAGACGGCCTGAGTCTGATGAAACGTTCCACCGCAACCGCGCGGAGAAAGCCCCCCGCGCTACGACCGGGCCTAACGCCCCAGGACATCGACAGTTGCGCAGCGTCAGCGGCGGCGCATGCATTACATATCCTTTGGCGATTCCCGTTTCACGTCCCAGCGCTGACGCAGGCGCACCGAATCGATGCCGAGTCTGGCACCGCGGGACTGGCCGTTTGTGCCCGTGCATTCGAGGCGGATCTTGTGGTTGCCAACCGAAAGCCGCCGCTGGCCCA
>CAZFKF010000480.1:0-4934 GCA_964518805.1 uncultured Planctomycetaceae bacterium
GCTGGTGGAAATGATCGACAACCCGCACGAGTCGGTTCGCGACGCGGCGCGCAAGAGCCTGGCCGAGTTCAGCTTCGCCCGCTACCTGGCGAGCTTCGATTTGCTGGACGAGGACGTTCGCATCAGCACCGGAGATCTGGTCAAGAAGGTCGATCCGCAAACCGTGCCGATGCTCCGCGCCGAACTCAGTTCGCCCGTCCGCTCGCGGCGGCTGCGGGGCTTGGCCGTGGCCCGCGACCTGGGGCTCCTCGCGGCGGTCGAGGACGCCATTCTGTTGCAGTTGAACGACGAAGACCATCTGGTGCGGGCCGAGGCGGCCGCGGCGCTGGGAGCCCTGCCCTCGCAAGCATCCCAGGAGGCCCTGACCGAGGCCGTCAACGACCGGAGCCCCGCCGTGCAGGAGGCGGCTCGCAAAAGCCTCCTGCAGCACGAATCCGCTGCGCCCCTCGACAAGGGAAGGTGACCCGAGATGACTGGCTGGTACCAAGCCTCGCTTCTGCTGGCCGACCGCAGCGCCGTGGACCGCCTGGCCAACCGCATGGCCGACGGGTTTCGCGGCGACCGGGCGCGGACCGAATCGGGGCAACTGCTGACGATCCTGATCGGCATGATCGTGGTGGTCGCCGTCGTGTGGATCTTGTCGAGCTGGACGGATCGCCGGCGGCGGGTGGCGGCGTACCGCAGTCCGCGCCGTCTGTTCTGGTCCCTTGCGAAAGCCCATCGGCTCGCGTGGCGAGATGCCTGGCTTCTGTGGCGGCTGGCCCGGTGGCACGGTCTGGCAGCCCCGGCCCGAGTCTTCCTGAATCCGGAATGGTTCGAAGTCGAGGGCCTGAGCCGGTCGCTGGAGCGACGGGAGGCGCGTCTCGAGTCGCTTCGAAAGCGGTTGTTTTCCGGCCTTCCGCAACCGCAGCCGGCGCCGGCAAGTCCCACCGGGCCAAGCAGTGTGGGATTGCCCGTGGCAGTGCCGGCGCTGGGGCCGCTCTTGTCAGGCCTTGCCCAGTCTCCGCCCGGGCCGTAGACTGCCTCATAGAACCGCAGCCAAAGGTTGCCTCGATGGGGGGCTGCGCCGAGTGTGAGATGTCGTACCTGGGTCAGATGACGTTGCGATTGGCGGCGGGAGCGATGCGACTGCCGGAAACGCTTCGCTGCCGGCACGTCGAGTTCCTCGCCGCGGCGCAGAACGCCGACGGCGGATTCTCGGGACGGGAGGGGCCGAGCGATTTGTACTACACGGGGTTCGCCCTGCGCGGGCTGGCTCTGCTGGGAGGGCTTTCCCAGGCGGCGGCCTCGCGCGCGGCCGGATTTCTCCGCGACCGCGTCGGCGAGGGCGTTCCCATGGTCGATTACCTGTCGCTGGTGTTCAGCGCGGTGTTGCTGGACCTTGCTGCGGGAATCGACGTTTTCGGCCAGGCAGGTCGCGACCGCGGCCGCGACCTGCAGGCCGCCACGGCGAGATTCCGACGCCTCGACGGAGGCTTTGCCAAGACCGAGCGGAGCGGATCGAGCAGCATCTATCACACGTTCCTCGTGGCGGCGTGCCTGGAACTGGCCGGCGTTCCGCTGGCTGAGCCCGAGCGGATGATCGCCATGGTCCGCTCGCGACAGCGCCCCGACGGCGGTTTTGTCGAGCTTGCGGGCCTTCAGTACAGCGGCACGAACCCGACGGCGGCAGCCATCGGCTTGCTACGGCTCGGCGATGCCCTCGACGACGACGCCCGTTTGCGCAGCATCGCCTTTCTGGCTGGGATGCAGAACGCAGAAGGGGGCCTGCGGGCCCACGCGCGGATTCCCATGGCCGACCTGCTGAGCACGTTCGCCGGGCTGACGGCGCTGGTGGATCTGACCGGGTTGGGTGCCGTCGATCGTGGGGCCGTGGGGCGATACGTTCGTGCCCTGGAAGCGCCGGAGGGAGGTTTCCGGGGCGGTATCTGCGACGACTGCCGCGACGTAGAATATACGTTCTATGGGTTGGGCGCGCTGGCCCTGTTGGCGGCCTCGGGCGACGGATGGGACGCGCATGAATCGACTGACCGTGGATAACGTGACCAAGGACTACCCCACTCGGGGCGAACCGCTGGCGGTGCTCCGTGGCGTGTCGTTGGAGTTGAACTCCGGCGAGAACTTGGCGATCACCGGCCCCAGCGGCTCCGGCAAAAGCACCTTGCTGAACATCCTGGGCACGCTGGAGCCGCCGAGCTCGGGCCGCGTGGCCCTCGGCGGCCAGGACGTGGCCGCGCTGGCGGAAGCGGAATTGGCCGCCCTGCGCGGCGCCAAGATCGGCTTCGTGTTCCAGGACCATCACCTGCTGCCGCAGTGTTCGGTGCTGGAGAACGTCCTCGTTCCCTCGATCGCCCGCGGCCCGGTCGCGGCCGAGACCATGGACCGGGCCCGCGACCTTCTGGCCCGCGTGGGACTTGCCGCACGCGCCGAACACCGCCCTGCGGAGCTTTCCGGAGGCGAGCGTCAGCGGGCTGCGCTGGCCAGGGCCCTGATCCAGAAGCCGATCCTGGTGCTGGCCGACGAGCCCACGGGCAACCTGGACCGCACCAGCGCCGCCAAGGTCGCCGAGTTGCTCCTCGAACTCCAGAGCCAGGAAGGCGCGATGTTGGTCGTCGTGACTCACAGCCCCGCCTTGGCCGCCCGGATGAGCCGCCGGTTTGAGTTGGACGATGGACGGCTAAGGGAGGAAGGATGAGGGGCGAGGGATGAGACATGGTAAACGTCGGGCTTGGTGGGATTGCACGATGCGAGAAGTCAGGGAGCCCCCAGTCTCGTACACCATGTTTCGTCTGCTTTTCGCTTCGCTTGCCTATCATTGGCGCACGCACCTTGCGTTGGCGTGCGGGGTGGCTGCCGGGACGGCGGTGATCACGGGGGCCTTGCTGGTGGGCGACTCGATGCGGGGCAGCCTGCGCCGGTTGACCCTGGAGCGGTTGGGCCGCGTGGACCAGGCTCTGGTCGCCGATCGTTTCTTCCGTGCCCAGTTGTGCGAGGAACTGGCCTCCGAGCCGGGCTTTCCGGCCCGGGCGTTCGCCGTGCCCGTCGTTCTTCTTCAAGTCAGCGTCGAGAACGCCGAGGGCGGCGACGGAGCGGCGCGGGCCAATCGCGTGAATCTGATCGGCTGCGACGCCCGGTTCTGGGAACTGGGCCAGCAGAAGGCCGCGGCGGGCGCCCTCGACGGCGATCCGAACTCGGTAGAAGCCGCGCTGCGATCCGATCCGCGGGGCATCGTGCTCAATCAGCCGCTGGCCGAGCAACTGGGCGTGAAGGCGGGCGACGCGGTGCTCGTGCGACTGCCCAACCCCGGCTCCATTCCGGCCGACACGCCCCTGGGACGCAAATCGGAAACGGTACGCACGCAGCGTCTCACGGTTCGGCAAGTCATCCCAGCCCGCGGCTTCGGCCGCTTCAGCCTCACCGCTGAGCAGCAAACGCGGCGCAATGCGTACGTGCCGCTGGCCGGGATCGAGGAGTGGCTCGAGCGGCCGGGCGAGGTCAACGCCATTCTCGTGGCCGGCGCGGCCGAATCGATCCAGCCGCTTCTCAAGCCGCGATTGGAGGACTACGGCGTGCGCGTGGCCCGGACCCCGCGCGGCTACATCAACATCACCTCCGAACGGATGCTGCTGGAGCCGGAAGTCGAGCGGGCCGTGCGGGAGGCGGCTCAACGCGACGCGACTGCTTTCTCGGCCGATGCGGCGAAACCCGAGCCGGCCTTGTCTCTGGCGCTCACCTACCTGGCCAACACGATCGCTTGCGGCACGCGGGAGACTCCGTACTCGACGATCACGGCGGTGGATTTCGTGGACCGGTCGCCGCTGGGGCCGATGCGGACGATCGACGGCAAGCCGGCCGCGCCGCTGGGCGAGGGCGAGATCGCCTTGAACCGCTGGGCTGCTGAGGATCTTGGGGCAAAGCCCGGCGATACGGTCCGCGTGACGTACTTCGAGCCCGAGAGCAGCCGGGGAGTCGTGCGCGAGAAGACGGCCACCTTCCGTCTGGCGGCGATCCTCGAATTGGCCGGCGCGGCGGCCGATCCGGACTTCACGCCCGAGGTGCCCGGCGTGACCGATCAACTCTCGATCGCCAACTGGAACCCGCCGTTCCCCTTCGACGCCCGGCGCGTGCGTGCCAAGGACGACGCCTACTGGCGGGTCCATCGCGGCACGCCCAAGGCGTTCGTCTCCCTGGCTGCGGGCCGGAAGCTGTGGTCGAGCCGGTTCGGGCGGACCACGTCGATCCGCGTTCCGCTGAGCGATCCGGCGGCCGTGGAGCGGGTCCGGTCGGCGATCCACATCGATCCTGCGGCCATGGGGTTCGCGTTCCGGCCGGTGAAGGCCCAGGGGCTGGCCGCGTCGGCCGGCACCACGCCGTTTGAGTTCCTGTTCCTATCGTTCAGTTTCTTCTTGATCGTCTCGGCGGCCATGCTCGTGGCCCTTCTGTTCCGCCTGGGAGTCGACCGCCGGGCCGCAGAAATCGGCACGCTTCTGGCCGTGGGATGGCAGCGCCGGCAGGTGACGGGCCTGTTGGTGGGCGAAGGTCTGGTGGTGGTCGCGGCGGGGGCCCTGGCGGGAACCGCCGTGGGAATCGGCTACGCAGCTTTGCTCGTAGCTGGCCTCCACACGCTGTGGCTGGCCGCCGTGGTGACGCCCTTCATGCAGCTTGACGTGACGTGGCAGAGTCTGGCTGTGGGTTACGCCAGCGGACTTGGCGTGGCTATGGCCTCGATCACATGGTCGGCGCGAAACGCGGGACGCGGACGCCCGCGCCGCCTGATGGCCGGCGAGATCGACACGGCCTACCAGCGCGTCGGTACGCGGGGCCGGTTGGCCGGGCGATTGGCCTGCGGCGCGCTGGTGGCGGCCGTGGGACTGGCTGCCACGGCCACGCTGGGAAGTCAGGAGTACCAGGCCGCGGCCTTCTTTGGGGCGGCG
>CAZFKF010000481.1:0-4905 GCA_964518805.1 uncultured Planctomycetaceae bacterium
GTCATGGCGAGGATCGGCAGGTGCTTGCCGGTGAGCCTCTCTTGGGCGCGAATGGCAGCCGTGGCGTCGAAGCCGTCCATGCAGGGCATCTGAACGTCCATCAGGACGACGTCAACCTCCTGGGTCCGGAGGACGCTTACGGCTTCGTTTCCGTCGTTGGCCACGATGACCGTGTGGCCGTACTTCGAGAGCAGGCCCACCGCCAGTTTCTGATTCACCAGGCTGTCTTCGGCCAAGAGAATGCGCAAAGGGCGGAGCGAGGAAGCCGCATCGATGACTCCCGGCGAGGCCGGCTGTTTCTCCGGAGAAGGCGTCCCCAGGGCCGCTAGAATGCACTCGAGAAGCTCGGATTGATGAATCGGTTTGAGCAGATAGGCAGCGACGCCCAGTTGCTCGCAGCGGGCGATGTCGCCCGGCCGGTCGCCGGACGTGAGCATCATGATGATGGTGCTCCCGAGCTGCGGGTCCTCCTTGATGAGCCGAGCCAGTTCAAAGCCGTCGGTCTCCGGCATGTTCGCATCCGTGAGAACCAGGTCGTAGGGCCGGCCGCACCGATGCGCATCCTGCATCAAGCGGACCGCCTCCCGCGCGTCGTTTGCGCAAACCGGCTTCATTCCCCACTGAAGAAGCACTTCTTCGAGAATACGGCAGTTCGTAACGTTGTCGTCGATCACCAGGACGTGGGCGCCGGAGACGGTCGGGAGCGATTCCGGCGCCTGCGGAGCCGCGTCATGGGGCGGCAGCGCGAGTCGCGCGGTGAAATGAAACGTGCTACCCCGTCCCAACTCGCTCTCGGCCCAGATCTCCCCTCCGAGCAACTCGACGAGTCGCGAACTGATGGTCAGCCCCAGCCCTGTGCCACCGTACCTTCGCGTCATGGAAGTATCGGCCTGCTCGAAAGCGCCGAAGATCCTGGTGAGCTTGTCCGGGGCGATGCCGATTCCCGTGTCTCGGACCGCGAAGTGAAGCGTGGCTCCGTCGGCCGTGGAAGATTGGCTCTCGACCTCCAGAACCACCTCGCCCCGCTCGGTGAACTTGATGGCGTTGCTCAGGAGATTGACGACGATCTGCCGCAGCCGGCTTGCGTCGCCGATCAAGCGAAGTGGAGTCCCGGGGCGGATGCGGCAGGCCAATTCCAGCCCCTTGGCATGGGCCTTCAAGCTCAAGGATTTGAGGACCTTGCTCAATTCTTCGTCGAGGTCCAAGGGCGCGGAGTGCAGTTCCAGCTTTCCGGCCTCGATCTTTGAGAAGTCCAGGACGTCGTTCAGGATCGCCAGCAGGGAATCGGCCGACGCCTGCACCAGCGTCAGGTACTCGCGCTGCGAGGGGCTCAGTTCGGTGTCGAGCACCAACTCGGTCATGCCGATTATGGCGTTCATGGGCGTGCGAATCTCGTGGCTCATGTTGGCCAGGAAATCGCTCTTGGCGCGGCTGGCGGCCTCGGCGGCGTCGCGGGCCCTGCGTTCCTCTTCGGCCGCCCGCTTCTGGGCGGTCACGTCGCGCGAAATCCCGAACGTGCCGATCACCGATCCGTCGGGGGCGAACAGCGGCACCTTGGTCGTCGAAAGCCACCGCACGCGGCCATCGGACCAGAATTGCTGTTCCTCCTTGTTCACGACCGGCTGGCCGCTGTGCATCACCTCGCGCTCGTCATCGCGGTACTGCCGGGCAGAGTCGGGGTGAAAGAAATCGAAGTCGGTCTTACCCACCCCGTCTTCAGGCGATTCCAGCCCAAAGTACCCGGCCAAGGCCTTGCTGACCCGGATGAAGCGGCTTTGCTCGTCCTTGAAATAGATGTAGTCCGGCGAGTGTTTCAACAGCGTGTCGAGCAGGAATCGCTCGCGGTCAAGCTCCGCCGTGCGCTGGACGACGGTGCGTTCGACCTTGGCGGTTCGTCCCATGAGCGTATTCGCGTGCGTCGTGAGGACCACGGTCAGCAGCACGCCGAAGCCGAGAACCACGGTCGGCAGCATCCCGGCGTGCCGCGCGATGTAGCTCTTGGTCGGACGGAACTCGACCATCCAACTTCGGCCAGGAACGTCCAGTGCCATGCGCGGCGCGGGCTCGAAGCCATGGCTCGCGGTGTCGTCCTCAGGCTCGTGAAACTCGACGTTCCTCGACGCCGAGTCAAATTTACAGACAAACGCCCGCCCGCCGGGCGCCGCATCGTCGTACAATCGGACATCGAGTTCCGGCCGGAATACGTAGAGGCCGCTCTGCATCAGGGCGTCGACGCGGATCACCGCGCCCAACAGCCCGATCAGCTTCTCCCGACGCGCCGCGGCGCTGTCCGAGGCGGCCGAATCCTCAAACACCGGCCGGAAGACGAGAACGGCCGTGTACTGCCGGTCGTCATCGATCCAGAGCATCGGCCCGGTGACGGTCAGAGACCGGGATTCGGCAATCTGTCCAATCTGATCTGCCATCGACGGGCACGTGGCGAGATCGAGTCCGGCCTTGGTGGTGTTGCGTCGGCTCGGCTCCACAAAGGCAATGGGGAAGACATCGCCGTCGCGCGAAGGTCCGGCACGCTCGGCGGCGGGCCCCCATGGTTTGACGTGGTACTGCGGCAGCCCTTGCGTGCGCATCGCCGCCTCATGCGCCGCCCGTTGACCCGCACGGACCCGCGGAATCCATATCAGCGATGCGAGGTCCGGATTGGAGCCCAGGATTCCGTCGGTCAAGCGACGAAAATCCTCGCGCGTGCCCGCCCCGCGCTCATTGACAAAGGGAGAAAGCCCGAACACCGCCAGCACATCGGTTCGGAAACGCCTCTCAACGGCCCGGCCTCGCTGCTCGGCGTCGGCCTCCAACTGGGCGCGAAGCAGACGGTTCTCCTTGCTTGTGAGGATCCAGTATCCCGCGACCGACAACGCGATCCCCGTGATCGAAATCGCCGACAGAAGCGCGATCCTGGAGCGGTGCTGCAACCAGTGCGAAAGGCCGGACATGCCAAGGCTCCTGAAACACGTCTCCATGCTACCAGAACCGCCTCGTGCATGCCACTCCCGGATTGCCCAGGTTGCCATTCGCGCGGGTGAACGCCGGCAATGGTTTGCCTGACTTCGCGCATGAGGGTACACTGGACGAATCTCCATGGACGGCGTCAGGCCCCGTCACGGATGGCTTCTGGCAGCGTCTCCGGTGCAGTGGGAGCACATGCGGGTGGTGAACGCAATCGCCTTTGGCAGCATCAGGCAGGCAAGTCGTTTTGCGGTTTGGGTAGCCCTTCTGGCAGCCTGGATCGAGATCGCTGCCGCCACCGAGGCCGATTCGCCGGCAACGTATCAGGGCCCATGCGCCGTTGCCGTTTCCCGAGACGGCAAGGTCGCGTACGTGGCCAACGCTCACGCGTGCGAAGTGGCCTGGGTGGAGCTGGATGGCGGAAAGGTCGTTCGTCGGGTCGCGATGCCCGGGGAACCGACCGGCGCGGTGCTGGTCCCCGATGGTTCCAAGCTGATTGTCGCGTGTGCCGCACCCAAGAGCACGATTGTGGTGCTGGATGCACGCTCGGGGCAGTCTCTGGCGTCCATTCCGGCCGGCCATACCGCCACGGGCCCGGCGGTAAGCCCCGATGGCAAGCGGCTCTATGTCTGCAACCGCTTTTCGGGCGACGTTTCGGTGATCGATCTGGCAGCGGCGAAGCCGGTGGCGCGCGTCCGCGCGGTTCGCGAGCCGATTGCCGCTGCCGTCACTCCCGACGGCCGAACCGTGCTCGTGGCCAACCACCTCCCCAACGCCCGCACCGACGATGCCCACGGTGGCGACGTTTCACCCGTGGTCTCGGTCATCGACGCGCAGACACTTCAAACGACGTCGATCGAGTTGCCCCACGGCGCCACCGGGGTGCGAGGCCTGTGCATCGCGCCTGACGGAAAGCAAGCGTTTGTCACGCATCTGCTTTCCAATTTCCAGAAGATCCCGTTCCGCGTCGACATGGGTTGGATCAACGTCAACGTGATCAGCATCATCGACCTGGCGGGGCGCAAGGTGATCCGCACCACCGGGATGGACGAGCAAGACAACGGCGCCGCCAATCCGTGGGACGTGATCTGTACGGCAGACGGCAAGATGGTTTGCGTCAGCCTTAGCGGCATTCACCAGGTGTGCTTCATCGAGCGCTCGGTTCTGCTGAGCGATGCGGCCCGGAGCATGTCGCCGATGATCGTGGCCTGGCCCATCTACCCGAGCCTTGGGGCGACGCTGTGGCAGCGCGTCCCCCTGCCGGGCAAGGGTCCACGGGGGCTGGCGGTCAGCGGATCGAGGGTTTTCGCTGCCCAGTACTTCAGCGACAGCCTTGCGGTGATCGACACGAAGGACAAGGAACACCCAGGCGCCGGCGCCGTCGCGTTGGGAAAGACTCCGCCATTGACCTTGGAACGCCGGGGCGAACTCTTGTTCAACGATGCCACGATCTGCTACCAACGCTGGCAGAGTTGCGGCAGTTGCCATCCGGACGGACGCACCGACGGCCTGACGTGGGATCTGATGAACGACGGCGTTGGCAACGCCAAGAGCACCAAGGGCATGCTTTGGGCACACCGCACTCCGCCGGCCATGGCCGAGGGTGTGCGGATGTCGGCCGAACAGGCCGTGCGGTCGGGCTTGGAGCACATCTTGTTTGTCGAACGCCCGGAGGACGAACCGGCCGCGATTGACGCTTACTTGAAGACGCTGACGCCCACGCCCAGCCCGCGCCTGGTCGACGGCCGGCTGAGCCCGGCGGCCGCGCGAGGGCAAGTTCTCTTCTCGCGGCCCGACATCAATTGCGATCGATGCCATCCGTCGCCGCTCTACACCGACAAGCGGTCGCACCCGGTTGGCACGCGGGGTCGCTACGACCGGTCGGATCGGTTCGACACGCCGACGCTAGTGGAAGTCTGGCGAACCGCTCCCTATCTGCAC
>CAZFKF010000482.1:0-4905 GCA_964518805.1 uncultured Planctomycetaceae bacterium
TAGCGCCGGACGAAATGGTAGTAAATGTCAGCAAGCGCCATGGGGCGGCGCAGCAAGACCGTATAACTGCGCCGGGAAGACTCGACTATCAGGCACGTAGCGAGTTGCATGATGTGGCCTTCCGAGTTGCGAGACTTGAAACGTGCGACCACATGAAACTCTTTCCTTCTAGTGTGAACACATCAAATGCTTTCCGTCGAAACCGGGCAGTTTTCGGAAACGCGCGCCGATGCTTTCGCAAGACTTCGCACAAAGAAGCTTCTCTGCTTCTTTGCTATGTCCGCTTGCTTGTCGGGCAGCGCGCGGAGGCTTGCGAGCCTGCCCCAACCGCGAAGCAAAACTGCTCGTGAACAATTCGCGGTGGGATTCGACCCGGCGCTGCACCGGTTCTTCTTCCGGCGCGCCGGGATCGCGTTGAATGCGGGTTGACGAACACCATGCCCCGCGCATGGCGTCGATTTGGCAGACACCACGCTTTAACGACCGGCATCGCGCCACCGACAACGAACTGCTGCCAAGTGTTCGCCTTGCCGTCCATTGACGTTGGTGTCGGTGCCCGGCGTGTCCTGTTGCCGCCGCTTCACATTTCGGTGCATGCGCGGTATTGAGGCCGCCGAATCCACATGGAGGCAGCAGTGGCAGCAAATGCCCGAGGCAGTGGCCTCACGGGGGGCAATCGCTGGATGGCCACGACAACGCGACTATCAGGTGTCGCCACGCCACAGCAGCATGAGAGGCCGAGATCAGTTGGCAAGCACGAAGAATGCCGGCTTGACGGCCCGAGCGCGGTTTTCAGACGGAGGATCGGGCGTATGGTGTGGTGTGGCGAGAGTCGTCCGAAATGCGGCTGGGTGGCTCGGCAGGCGGCCATGATTATGCCTCGCGGCTGCAAAACGGAGGCGATTCGCGCCGCAAGCTGCCGGCGGTTTCTGGCTGGCGGCCGGCAGTTGAGCGGCAGAACGAAGCTGAAATACACGCTAAGCGCCGCCGAGCGCAAGCGCCGGATGCAATCCGTTTTCCTGGCCGGTCAGAATAGACCGCCGGCCAAATAGACCCCTATCAGCCGCCGAAATCAAAGAGGTTGCCCACCTCGTCGTCCGTATCGACCAGGTGCGCGTAGATGCTCGTGGTGGCTAGCGAAGAGTGCCCGGCGGCGGCCCGCACTTCCACGATGCTACGGCCACCGTGTAGGGCATGACTGACGAAGGAATGGCGGCCATCGTGGATCGTCAACTCGCCCTGTCGCTCGCGCCCCAATACCTTGCAGCACGCCTTGAACCGCTTGCGGAGATTCCGGCGGTCCAGCGCATTTCCGAGCGCGTCGTAGTGTTGCGAGCAGATGAAGGGGGCATCATCGGCCGCCCCCTGCTCACGGCGAAACTGCTTCCACTCGACCAGATCGGCCAACGTGCCAGCATCCCAGGTCAGCGGCACCTTCCGGGCCTTGCGACCCTTGCCGATCTCACGGCGGACCCGAATCGACGGCCGGCTGTTGTCCACCAGCACGTCGCCAAGGATCAGGCCGGCGATCTCGGAGGCCCGCAGGCCGCAGCACGTCGCCAGACGGAAGACCACCATGTTCATTCTTGAATTGGTGGATCGACGAGCCTTGCGGCGAAGATCGGTCAAGACCAGCGTGATTTCATCCGGTTGGAGAATCTTGGAACGGTCAACAGTCCAGGTGCTCATGGTTGTCTCTCGGCGCAAGTTTGACTGCCATACTCGATCTTGATTCGAGGCTGGCCAGAAGTCCAGCACATTCCTCGGCGCGATGGGCGAATGGAACCGGCGCAAGTCCGGCGCGCCGTCCGGCGCCGCGAGAAGTCACGCCGACCTGCTTGTGGCAAACCTGCCGGACGCCCGTATTTCCGTTCGTCAAGCGGGGATCGCGTATAAACGCTTGCGTCGGTGCGCATCGCGAAAGCAACGCACTGCGCCGACAGCGGGTTGCCGGTCACCAGCAACAGCGCTTTGTGGTGGTCGATGGGCGGCGTCTCGGGTCGCGTGCCGATGATGGGCTTGCCGGCTGGGATGAAGCCGTCCAGGCAAAGCACGTTGAGGAAAAAGGCTGCGTCGTGGGTCCGCCGGCCGGCGCGGATCGCGTCGGCCTTCGGGCGGCATTGTAACTGTCCCAAGAGGAGACCCGCGATCGTCCCGTTGTCAGGCGTTCCTCAATCAGAACCGTCGCGGATGCGGCGGGCGTTGACACGCCGATCCTCAGGCTTCCGGCCACAAGGTGTCTTGACGCCCTCTTGAATTAGCGCGACAATTCCAGGCAGCAAGGGGGAATCGCGGGTGGGATCAACGTGCCGGGACCGGCTGGGTTTCGATCGGCACGTCATGTGGAATCTGCGGAGGTTGTCCCGATGAAGTTGACTCAGACCGTTGCCTACGGAGTTCGCGCCTTGGTGCGGCTGGCCGAAAGAGGCGAATCCGCCCCGGTCTCATGCAATGTCTTGGCCCAGCAGGGCAAGATGCCCGAGCGGTTCCTGCTGCAAGTCCTTCGTGATCTGGCGAAGCAAGGGATTCTGAGTTCAACACGCGGGGGAGGCGGCGGATTCACGTTGGCTCGCCCTCCCGAGGAAATCTCGCTTCTGGACATCGTTGAGGCTGTCGAAGGCCCGATGAAAGCTGTGTTGCCCTTGAAAGCCAGCTTTCCTCAGCCGGCCGGAGAGCGACTCCACCAGATTCTCTGCAAGATCAACGAAGAAGGCCGGCGTGAACTCCAGGCCACTTCGCTCTGCGATCTTATGGTCAAGGCCAAGCGCGGCTGAGGTTCGGCGATCGGGACGGCACAATGGACCGACTCCGCGAAGCCTTGGAGCCGAACGACGTGGCGGCAGGGCAAGGCGTACTGACTGGCCGAAGGTCAGACTCAGGTCGTCGGGAACTCGGCCTCCCCCGCTTGACGGGCGACTCCCAAGGCGCGAGAATCCGAAGTTGCGAGTTCCGAACGCTCGATGGTGGGACCGACAGCGGCCTGGAAGGGATGGAGGTATCCTATGTCCAACTGGCTCAAGAGACTATTCTCGAAAGGATCAGGAGCGGCGTCTCAGAAGGCTGCCCAAGCGGCCGTTGTCCTCCAGTTTGAGTTTCCGCAGCAACGCTATCAGACCGATGACGGAATCGGATTCCCCTGCCGCGTGAATGGCCGTCGAGTTGTTTGCGAGATCACCTTTGAGGCCCTCCAAGATGGTTTTGATGCAACGGTTGACGGTGACGGATTCCTTGACCTTTTCGATCGCGTCCGGCCGAAGATCATCGCAGCAGTGGAAAGGAAGATTCGCGGTCTCTCCGAAATCGGCGATCGAGTCGAGATCGGCACGTCGGATTTCCCGTCGCCTCGCGGCTGATGCGACTCGGCCTGATCGAACATGGACTCTGGGATCACGGAAGATATGGCACCGCCGGACGAATGCGCGGAGTCCTTCGACACGGACGCTGTTCCGAAGCAGCGAAGTCCCGCGTACCTCCATGGCCGTTGTGCTCACGATGATCGGTGCTGAGCGAGTAGTCGCGCCAAAGAAGAACCACCCGGTAGGCCGCGCCATCCGTCACGAAGGGCGTTGTTCACTCCGATCCAGGTCTCTCCAGTCCCTCGCGCACGCCCGGAGGTGACGCTCGGCCACCTGCCTGTCCGGCGATAGTGGGCCTCGGCCCAACGGATGATTTGCTTGATCGTGAGTGGCGGCAGGGCCGCTCGGTTGCGCACATG
Organism: uncultured Planctomycetaceae bacterium; assembly: GCA_964518805.1. Taxonomy (GTDB): domain Bacteria; phylum Planctomycetota; class Planctomycetia; order Pirellulales; family Thermoguttaceae; genus CALFBP01. The sequence goes on from CAZFKF010000482.1 coordinate 3,716, forward strand.
GCGTTCTTGAGTCAGCAACTTCGCCAGCGAGGAGCCGACGGGGAGACCGCGACCGCCCTGACACAAGGCGTTGTTGATTCCCTCCCAAGTCTCCCCGGACGAGCCCTCGATGACTCCTGAACGGACCTGCGGCCACTTGCGGGTCCGCTTATGAAAAGCGTCGGCCCAGACCAGAATCTGAGGGATGGTCAGTGCCGGCAAGACACCTGGGCTTCGGACTCCTCGATGCTCGACCAGGAGCCGGGCCAACGACGAACCGCCGGCCAATCCTCGGTAACCCATCAATAGGTCTTGATTGATGGCGATCCACGTTTGCCAAGGCGCTTCGTAAACGCGGCCCGACCCCACGTTCGGCCACTGGCCTGTTCTCGCCCGATGGGCATCAGCCCAAGCCAGGATGACCTCGATGGTCAGCGGCGGCCCGAATCGGCGATCGCGTTTCTCTTGATGCCAGTGCTTGGGAAGGAGCCTCGCCAACGAACACCCGCCCGGCAATCCGCGACGGCCCACCCGCAGCGCCTTGTCAAGACCGCCCCAGGTCTCGAACGGGGCCAAGTACACTCGCCCCGACCGTAGGTTGGGCCAATTCCCCGTCCTCTCTCGGTGCGCCTCCGCCCATGCCAGGATTTGGTCGATGGTCAGCGGGCCCCGGCGCGGAGGAGCTTTCAGCGAGGAGACGCTTTTCCGGGCGATCATAGCACGTTGCGTGGCCGGCTCACTCGCATCCCACGATTTCGACACTCGTTGCCGGAAGCTGTGCCGCCCTCGTGCGAAGTACCTCGGTAGCGATCTGCCGCAAATACGGATCGGCATACGTATAGAAGCGATTTAACCCCGGGCAGAGGTAGTTGTGCCCGGGTTGGCCGTCCGACGACCTGACGAAACGGTTCTTCGGGCATTCGCCGTGGCAGGCAAACAGGTAGGGACATCGCCTACACTCATCGGTGAGGGAATTCCGCTTGTTCAGGCCGAACCGCCGCTGCCGATCTGAATAGACCACATCGGCAAGGCGGCAGCCGGGATCGAGAAGGTTGCCGAGGCGATATTCGGGGTAGACGAAGCGTTCGCAGGAGTAGAGGCTGCCATCTTTCTCCATGGCAACCAAAGACCTTCCGCAGACCGGGGCCAGGTTGCACATCTGTGAGGGCTCGTTCATCCAGAGGCCCACCAGGGTCTCAAACCAGTTCACA
>CAZFKF010000483.1:0-4900 GCA_964518805.1 uncultured Planctomycetaceae bacterium
CGCAGGCACGGAAAAGGCGACACGGGCGTGGTCCCGGCCGACGAGGTGATCGCGATCGGGCCCGGGGCCGGCGAACGGGGCGGCCGGGTCGTGTTCCAGGGCACGCCCACCCAGATGGAACGTTCGACCGATAGCCTCACCGGCGACTATCTGGCCGGACGCCGCGGGAAGAGCGAGCAAGGCCGGCGCCGCAAGCCCGACCACGGCTGGATCCGTCTGGCCGGAGCCCGGGGAAACAACCTCAAGAATATCACCGTGGAATTCCCGCTCGGCGTGCTGTGCGTCGTGACCGGCGTGAGCGGGTCGGGTAAGAGCACGCTGGTGCAGGACACGCTCTATCCGGCCCTCTGCCGCAGGCTCCGCAAAGAGGCCCCCAAGCCGTACGACCTCGACGACGTGTTCGGCGACGGGCAGATCGACGACGTGATCATGGTCGACCAGAGTCCCATCGGCCGCTCGCCGCGTTCCAATCCGGTCACCTACCTGAAGGCGTTCGATGAAATCCGCAACGTCTTCGCCGAAACCGTCGAGGCTCGTACCCGCGGCTACACCGCCAGCCACTTCAGTTTCAACGCCGAAGAAGGACGCTGCAGCGCATGCGGCGGCGAGGGACACATCGAGATCGACATGCAGTTTCTGGCCGACGTGTTCATGAAGTGCAGCCAGTGCCACGGCACGCGCTATCGCGACGAGATCCTCAGCGTGACCTATCGTGGGCGGAATATCGCCGAGGTGCTGGAAATGACCGTGCGCGAGGCGTTCACCTTCTTCCGCGGCTCGGCCAAGGTCCAAGGCCGGCTCAAGCGGCTGATCGACGTGGGGCTCGACTACGTGCGACTGGGGCAGCCGGCCAACACGCTTTCCGGCGGCGAAGCTCAGCGATTGAAGCTGGCCGGCTACATGTCGGCCGCGCGCCGCGGCCGGTGCCTATTCCTGCTGGATGAACCGACTACGGGCCTCCACTTCGCCGACATCGTCCAACTGCTGGACTGCTTCGACGCCCTCCTGGCCGTGGGCCATTCGCTGATCGTGGTCGAACACAATCTGCAACTCATCAGAGCGGCAGACTACGTGATCGACCTCGGCCCCGGCGCCGCCGATGACGGCGGCCAGATCGTCGTCCAAGGAACGCCCGAAATGGTCGCCAACCACCCCAACTCGCTCACCGGCCGCTTCCTCGGTGAGACCCTTCGCAATGGGAAGCGGAATTCCAACTCCGGGCACTGACCTTGCGACGGCGAAGGAACTCCGGGAAGCGGAGAGACCACAGATGGCTGACCTTCACACGGCGGTCGCCTCGACTATGTCTCGTGGCCCCGAATCTCAGCTTGCGATTCCGAACACTCAAGTACCCGCGGCAGGAATCGAACCTGCGGCCTGAGCTTTAGGAAAGCCCTGCTCTATCCCCTGAGCTACGCGGGCCGAACCCATCCATAGTGAGTGTCGTGTGCTCCCATCCCCGCCCCGTGACAGGCAGCGATTGCGGCCATTCTACCCTGGGCAGACGGACGGTGACAAGCGTCGCCAACCGCTCCCCACGGGCCCTGTGAGCCTCGTTCAAACCCACTCCCCGCGGCCTCAACCTACAACCCGAGAATCCCACACCCACCCAAGGTGTTGCGCATCAGGCGTGGCGAACGCTGGAAATCGAGCCTAATGATCCGCTATACAGTCAGCGAAGCGTTCCGAGCACGCCTGGGCGATGACCGCCTTGTGGGACCAGCGAACGGCGTGTTACATTAGCGAGGACAAGCGGTCCGGTCTTCTGCCCAGCGGGGCACAGGAACGGCGTTGGATGACACGCTGCGATGCTTCAGGCCTTGAAGCGTCTGGCCAAGGCCGGCGGCATCTGTTCCGCTTCCGCATGCGTTGGGTCCCATCGCCGTCACCTCGCGGGATGCGCTGAGCGTTCATCGCGTTGCCTACGGAGGAGGATTTGATGAGAGAAAGCGTCGAGATGTTCCCCAGGGCCAGGATACCCTACGGCACGTGGGGGAGCAGCTACTTTCCTGCGTGGCAGACGTCGGCCTTGGCCGAGGTCAACATCGGCCAGTTCGCCGGCGAGGCGATGAACCGGATCTTGGGAATCAGGCGGATTCCGGCGAGCGTGCTGGAGTACCTCGTCATCGGCTCGACCGTGCCGTGGCACTGGAAGTTCTGGAACGCGCCCTTGGTGGCGAGCTGCCTGGGGCGCCGCATCCCGGGGTTCCACATCGAACAGGCGTGCGCAACCGGGCTTCAGGCCGTGGTGCTCGCCGCGGCCGAGGTCCAAAGCGGGGCTGACGACGTGGTGGGGGTGCTGACCTTCGACCGCACCAGCGATTCGCCGGTGGGCGTGTTCCCGGAACGCCGGGCCCACCAGAGAACCATGGCCCTGAGCGACGTGTGGGACAACTTCGGCTTCGACCCGGCCGCGGGCCAGGCGATGATTACCACCGCCGGCAATGCCGCCCGGAAACACCGTCTCGACCGAAGGGAGGTCGAAGATCTCACCTTCTGCCGCTACGAGCAGTATTTCGAGACCAAGGCGTCCGGGTTCCTCGATCGCGTGCTCGTGCCGCTCGAGGTCTTGAACGTGCAGGGCCGCCTGTTGGGCCGGGTGGATGCGGACCTTGGGGTTCGCCGGCTGACGCTCGACGGACTGCGCCAGATGCGCGAGCTGGACACCTGCGTGACCACGGGAATGCAGACGCACGCGTCGGATGGCATGGCCACGCTGTTGGTCACGACTCCCGAGAAGGCCCGAGAACTCAGCCCGCGGCCCGAGATCGTCATTCAGTTCGTGGCCAAGGCCGAGGTCCGGACCCATCCGGCCCTGATGCCCGAGTCACCCACGCTGGCCGTGCAGAAACTGCTGGCGAAGACCGGCCTGACCTTGGCGGACATCGCCGTGATCAAGAGCCACAATCCGTTTGCCATCAACGACGCCATTTTCGCCAAGGTGATGAAGCACGACTGGCGAAAGGTCAACCGCACCGGTTGTTCGCTGGTGTGGGGGCACCCCCAAGGACCGACTTTGACCCGGATGTTGATCGAAGGTTTGGAGGAGGCGGTGGATCTGGGAGGGGGACTTGTTTTGTTGTTCGGTTGTGCCGCAGGAGACGTCGGCATCGCCGCCCTCCTCAAGGTGACGGAAGGAGGCGAATCGAAATGACCAAGTCGATCAGGCAACCCACGCTCCAGACCTTGGGGCTCGGCTGTGTGGCGGACATCTTCCGCAACGGCAAGCTACCGGTCGATGCCGGTGACATGGTGGACCGGGTTTTCGGCGGGCCGACGGAACGCGGCTCGCTGGTGATCTCGGGGGCGAACGGAATCGTCGGCGCGGGCAAGATGATGCAGCTTGCCTCGCGGTTGCAGCCGTTCGGCGTCACGTCGATCAGTCTCAGCCGCCCGCGTACTGCCGACGGGATCGGCCCGCAGTATCCGCGTCTCGTGGAGGCGATCGGGCAGGAGCGGGCCGACCGCGTCATGGGCAGCATCGTGCGCATGATCTACGACGGCAAGAGCCTCCCGGCCGACCTCGGCAAGTGGCGCCCGCGATTCCTCCTGGAAGCGATTCCGGAAATCCTCGACGTCAAGAAGGCCCACTACAAGGTCTTCCGCGAGGCGTTCCCGGGCATCGAGATCCGCTCGGTGACCTCGGGGTTTCCCAGTTCGGAACTGGGCGTGGGCGTGGCTCACCCCGCCTTTCCCCACGAAGTCAACAAGGTCTGGGAAGTCATCGAGCAAGAGACCTCGCCGGTGACCCGGCTGTTGTGGGCCTTGGGGCTGATTCCGGTCCCGGTCAGCGACGACTGGTCGTTCGTCCTCGACGTCTTGTTCTGCGGCGTGACGCTGGCTGCCCTGCGATACCACCACGCGACGAACATGCCCTTCTGGAAGATCGACAAGTACGTACGCAAGTCGGTGGGCCCGAACCCGTTCCGGGCCCACGACGTCATCGGGGCCAAGGGGGCGGACTTCCTGACGTGGTCGTGCCTCCACCATCTCAGCGAAAAGTACGGGGCCCTGTTTGCGCCGACTCCGGAGCTGTGCGAGCGCAAAGAGACGGGCCAGAACTGGTATCCGCCCGACCACTTCCGTCCGTTGGTCAACTGGTCGCTCAGCGACGGCGAGGAAGATGAGTTCGCCAGTTGGATCCAGGGCGCGTTGTTCCAGATGGCAAGCCTGATCCTCCACGAGCAGCGGGGCCACCTGTCGCACATCAACGCCATCGGCGAATTGTGCGCCCAGTTCCGCCGTGGAATCCTGGCCATGATCCGCAGCGTCGGAGCCGAGGGCGCGATTCGGCGCGTCGAGGCCTATCACCGCCTGCACCCCGAAGCGGCGGCCGGCGCCTGGTATCCGGCGGCGTTCGACGCGATCGCCACGCCCGAATGGCAGCAGTTGTACGTCAACGCCGTGCCCGACGGAAGCGGCGGCGGTGACCCTCTTCGTGGCAAGGGGCAAGAGCCAGACCGACTCCTTCATCGCCGATCATCCGTTCCTGTTTCTCATCCGCGACCGGGCCAGCGGCGCGGTCCTGTTCCTCGGCCGGCTGGCCGAACCGGGGCCGTGAGGGCACCGGCTTACCATCTGCCGGTGGCCGTCACGCCACGAGGCGGCCCTGTTTCTCCGCGAGGCCAATGACGGCCTGCGTTCCGGAGTTGAACTCGAGGAAGTCGTGCTCGATGCCGTCACTGAAGATGACCCCGTTCTCGGGCATTCGGGATTCGAGGATCAGTGGGGTGTCGATCGTGATACGTCCAAACACCAATGAAGCCCCGGTGGTCTTGCTGGGAAATGGCTCCCGTACCGTAAAGCAGAGGAAATCCGCGTCCCAGGCAAACCCGGTTGGGCCGTTCCGTGGGAGGTGCCCTTCGCCCGCTCGCCGTGGTTTGCCCGCCGCCGGGCGGGC
>CAZFKF010000484.1:0-4898 GCA_964518805.1 uncultured Planctomycetaceae bacterium
CCGGTGAGCGCGAAAGTGGACTTGCCTCGGATCGAGCGGGCCGTGCGAGAGATCCTGTTAGCGGTGGGCGAGGACGCGGATCGTGAGGGTCTGCGGGATACCCCGTCCCGCGTTGCGCGGATGTATGCCGAACTATTCAGCGGACTGCACGCCGACCCGCGCGAGCACCTCAAGAAGTTCTTCACCGAAAAGTACGATGAAGTCGTGCTTGTGACCGACATCAGTTTCGAGAGCGTATGCGAACACCACCTGATGCCGTTTATGGGCAAAGCGCATATCGGATACCTGCCGAACGGGCGAGTGATCGGGCTGAGCAAGCTGGCCCGCGTGGTCGAGGGCGTCGCTCGGCGTCCCCAGGTCCAGGAGCGCATGACCGAGACGATTGCCGATCTGCTGGTCGAAGAGCTTCACGCCAGGGGCGTGGCGGTGGTGATCGAGGCCGTGCACACCTGCATGACGGTTCGCGGCGTGCGCAAGCCTGGTTCCGTCTGCGTCACCTCGGCCATGAAAGGGGCGTTCCGCAGCAATCCCTCGACCCGCGCGGAGATCATGACCCTTATCTACGGCAATCGTCGCTGAAATGGCGCAGTTCGACCACGATCGCGAGCGGATCGAGCAGGACCTGCGGGGCCTGATCGACGGCGACGTGCGCTGCGACGATGCCTTTCGCCAGGTCTACGCGTCGGACGGGAGCGTCTTCGAGATCAAGCCGTTGGGCGTGATCCGTCCCCGCTCGACGGCCGACGTGGCGGCGGCGGTTCAGTATGCCGCGGAGAAGCAGATCCCCATCCATGCCCGCGGCGCCGGCACCGGTCTGGCTGGCGAGTCGCTGGGGCCGGGCCTGGTGATCGATTTCTCGCGTCACCTGGGCCGCGTGAAGTACACCGGCGAGTCCACGGTCCGGGTCCAGCCGGGCCTCACCTGCGAGCGGCTCAACGCGCATCTTCGCCCCATGCATCGGGTGTTCGGGGCTGGCACGGGCGGACGCGACGTGACCACGATGGGCGGCCTGATGGCCGTCGACGGCGCCGGCAGCCGTTGGCTGAAATACGGATCGGCCGGCCAGCACGTGGCCTCGATGCAAGTGGTCCTGGCCGACGGCCAGGTGCTCGAAGTCGGTCGCGAACCGCTCGTGAACGGCGCGAGCGCCGATCCCCATCCGCTCAAACGCGAACTCGTCAATCGGCTCGCTCGCCTGCTGGCCGACAACGTGGAGCTGATCCGGCTCAAGCAGCCCAAGTCTCCGGTCAATCGCTGCGGTTACCACGTCGGCGGCGTGCTGGGCGACGGCTTTCTCGACCTCACCCGCCTGCTGGCCGGCTCCGAAGGGACCCTGGCTCTGATCACCGAGGCTGTGCTCAACACGCAGCCGTTGCCGCGGTACCGGGGCGTAGCCCTGCTGTTGTTCGACAGCCTGGAGAAGGCTGCGCGGGCCGTGACGGAGATCCTGCGTTACCAGCCCACGGCGTGCGACCTGATGGACCGCCGCCATCTCAGTCTCGCTCGCGAGACCGAAATCCGATTCGACCTGCTCATACCCAGCGACACGGAGGCGGCGCTCTTGGTGGAGCAGGAAGGCGACCGGCTGTACGAGGTCCGTCGGCAGGTGCATCACCTGGTCGACGAGATTCACCAGCGGCATCAGCTTTCGTTCGCCACGCGACAGTCGTTCGATCCGTCGGACGTGGCCTTGTTCTGGCAATTGGCCCACCGCATCACACCCGCGCTTTACCGCAGCAAGAGCGATGTCCGACCCGTGCCGCTGATCGAGGACGTCGCCGTTCCACCCGAACTGCTTCCCGAGTTCCTGGTGCGGATGCAGAACGTGCTCAAACGGCATCAGACGGTCGCCGCGACGTTTTCGCATGCCGGGCAGGGGCAGCTTCACATTCAGCCGTTCTTGAATCTCGGCTCCGCGGAGGACGTCGACAAGCTGAGGCGACTGGCCGACGATCTGTACGAAGAGGTATGGTCGGCAGGCGGCACGATCAGCGCCGAGCACGCCTGCGGCCTGAGCCGCACTCCCTACCTTCGCAGGCAGTACGGCGAGCTGTATGACGTGTTTCGCGAGATCAAGCGATTGTTCGATCCGCACCATCTCCTGAATCCTGGCAAGGTCGTCAGTGACGAGTTCGTCCCGCTCTCGCGCCACCTGCGTCCGTTCGTTGCCGCTTCGGCGCCGACCGCCGAAGGGCTGGCGCAAACGCCGGATGTCGCGGATCCTCCCGCGCTGAAGAACCTCCAGGTGCTTCAGCTGAGTTGGGACCCCGCGCAAGTGGCCGACGTCGTGCGCACGTGCAACGGTTGCGGCGACTGCCGCACCCAGGGACCGGACGCCCGGATGTGCCCGATCTTCCGCCTGACGCCTTCCGAGGAGGCGTCGCCGCGTGCCAAGGTGAACCTGATTCGAGGCGTACTGACCGGACAGATCGAGCTGACGAGCCTCTCCAGCGACGAGTTCAAAGCCGTGGCCGATCTCTGCGTCAACTGCCACATGTGCACGCTGGAGTGCCCGGCCAAGGTCGACATTCCGAAACTCATGCTGGAAGGCAAGGGGGCCCACGTCGCCGCCACCGGACTGAGCCTCTCGGACTGGGTGATGTCGCGTTTGGAGTGGTTCTGCCGGCTGGGATGCCGGTTGCCTGCGCTGGGCAATTGGGCCTTGCGGAACCCGCAGATGCGATGGCTGCTGGAGAAGGGACTGGGGATCGCCCAGGGCCGCAAGCTGCCCCCGCTGGCGTCGCGGCCCTTTGTTCCCTGGGCCGTCCGGCGGCGGCTGACCCGCCCCGTGCGCCGGTCCGGACACAAGGTGGCGTACTTCGTCGATCTGCACGCCAACTACCACGATCCGCAATTGGGCCGCGCCCTGGTGGCGGTGTTGGAGCACAACGGCGTGGCCGTGTACGTTCCGCCCGGCCAGAAACAGGCGGGCGTGCCCGCCATCTCCTGCGGTGCGCTCGACATCGCCAGGCAATTGGCCGATCGCAACGTCCACATCCTGGCCGAGGCGGTGCGGCAGGGCTATCACGTCATCACCACCGAGCCGGCCGCAGCCCTCTGCCTGAAGCGAGAGTATCCCAACCTGTTGGACGACGAAGACGTCACGCTGGTGGCCCAAAACACCTCGGAGGCCTGCACCTACCTCTGGCGAATGCACACCCAGGGGCGGCTTCAGTTGGACCTCGAACCGATCTCGATCACGCTCGGGTACCATATGCCGTGCCGGCTCAAGGCCCTGCGCGTCGGCTCGCCGGGCGAGAACCTGCTGCGGCTGATCCCCGGGCTGACCATCCACCGGCTCGAACAAGGTTGCTCGGGCATGGCCGGCACGTTCGGGCTGAAACGCGAGAACTACCGCGCCAGTCTCCGGGCCGGGTGGAATCTGATTCGCGCCATGCGTAATCCAAACATCCAGGCCGGCGCCACTGAGTGCAGCGCCTGCAAAATCCAGATGGAGCAGGGAACGGACAAGCCGACGGTCCATCCGATCAAATTGCTGGCGCTCGCCTACGGCCTGATGCCGGAAGCGCTGTCGGCTTTGAACGCGCCGAGCAAGGAGAAAGTGAGTGTCAGTGAACGATAAGCCGTGGTACGAGGACGGGCTTCGATTCCAATGCACCGGTTGCGGAGGATGCTGCACCGGAGCGCCGGGATACGTTTGGGTCAGCAGTGAAGAGATCGCCGCAATGGCTGAAACGCTGGCGATGGAACCCAACGAATTCGAGCGGGCCTTCGTGCGCCGCGTGGGCAAACGCAAGAGCCTCATCGAAATGCCCAACGGCGACTGTGTCTTCTTCGACGGGCAGACGCGACGGTGCCGGCTCTACGAAGCCAGGCCGCTGCAATGCCGAACCTGGCCGTTCTGGCATTCCAATGTCGAGTCTCCCCGCAAGTGGCAAGAGGTTTGCCGCGCATGTCCCGGCTGCGGCCGAGGGCCCGCGACGCCCATGACGGAAATCGAACGCCTTGTGGCCGTTGTCCGGCTGTGATCGGTAGTCGACGTCGCTTCGGCGCGCGAGCGACCTGTTCGAGGTCGTTGCCCGTCACACGCTCTGCCGCGACGAATCTCCGTCCGGCGTCTTTGATCCGGCCGCTGTCTTTGGTAGAATCGGCCGAGTCGCTCGAAATCGAACTTCCCATTAGGATCTGGCACCATGAAACACATCCTCTACCTCGCCCAGGCCCTTGCGCTGGCCGTTGGTCTCGTAATCGCCGCTCCTGCCGTAGCCGACGTCACCATGCCGCACGTCTTCGGCAGTCACATGGTCCTGCAACGCGATCAGGCGATTCCGGTCTGGGGCTGGGCCGATCCGGAGGAGAAGGTCTCGGTCCAGATCGGCGACCAGCCGGCCGTGACCACGGCGGCCGACCAGGCCGGCGCGTGGCATGTGGCGTTGCCTGCGATGCAGGCCGGTGGACCATTCACGGTCAAGATTGCCGGCAAGAATGCGATCGCGCTCGAGGACGTTTGGGCCGGTGAGGTGTGGCTCTGCTCCGGACAGTCGAACATGGAGATGGTGGTCGCCAGTTGCCTCAATCCGCAGCAAGAGATCGCCACCGCCAACTACCCCAAGATCCGGCACATCGCCGTGCCCAAGTCGGTTGCAAGCGTTCCGGCCAAGGATTTTCCCGGTCAGTGGCAGGTTTGCAGCCCGGAGACGGCCGGCGGATTCACGGCCTGCGGCTACTTCATGGCGCGCGAGCTTCATAAGAGGCTGAACGTGCCGGTCGGTCTGGTGCATTCCTCCTGGGGTGGCACGCGGATCGAGCCCTGGACCACGCCGGCGGGCTTTGCCCAGGTGCCGGCGCTTGAGGACATCCGGCAGATGATTGCCAAGGCCGACCCGCACTCGGCGATCTACAAGGACGGGCTGGGCAAGTATCTCGACAGGCTGGAA
>CAZFKF010000485.1:0-4891 GCA_964518805.1 uncultured Planctomycetaceae bacterium
AGGGAGCCGGACGAGCCGCGGCTGAGTTCGCTCTGGGCCCCGCTCTGGCCGCTGGCGGCCTGGTCGTCGAGAATGCTGGAGTCGGTGCCGATGAGAATCAGCCGGCCGGCGGCGTCGAAGACGTACAGCGACGTGTCAACCCCGCTGACGCCGTCGGCGTAATCGACGTCGATGGTGACCGGCCAACGCGTGCCGAGGTCGTTCACCGATCCGGTGGGCGTGAGCGACTGAATGCCCGTCAGGTCGACGGTGAAGCGGTAGCAGTCGGTGTCGGCCTCGCCGTTGGTGTATCCGCCCACGGTCAGCGTCGCGTTGCTGGAAGCCACCAGGTCGCCGATCGTCTGGGACGTCCCGGCGCTGTTGTTCAGATTGCTTCCGTGGTCCACGATGCCGTCGCCGTTCGCGTCGCGTTCCTCGACATCGCTGGTGTCGCCCACCAGCGGCGAGCTGGTCGGCATGCCCAGCACTTCGATGCCGTTGACGGCGTAACGCACGTCGGCATGGCTGATGGCGGTGCCGGGAGTCTCCTGAGTCTCCTGCAGCCGGACCTGCACCTCGTACGAACCGGTGGGGTTGGCTTGGCGCACGGCGCTGTTGCCGGCGTTGAACCGCAGGGTGGTCGGGGCGGCCACGGGAGTCGTGGCGGTCGAGAAGCGGGCGGAGAAGCCCGTGTCGCGGGTGAGGACCACCGAGCCGTCGACGGCCAGGGCCGTCATGCCGAGCCACTTGGTCGCGTCGTTGATGACGTTGGCCTTGTTGATCGCATCCGCGACCTTGCGGGCGATCGTAGCGGCCGAATCGTTGTCCTTGTCGTAAACGATGTGCGACTCATCGGCGGTTCCGGAGGCGATGAACGTAAACGTCCGCGTGCGCACGCCGTCGTCGAGCGTGAAGTAGTCGCCGTCCTTGATGGACGCCCCGGCAGGCAAGTCGAGCATCTTCAGGGCGCTGCGAACCCGGACGTAATACGTGTCCTTGGCGTTCGCCGTATTGCCGGGCAGAACGATGCGGAAACCGGCGTCCCGAGGGTTGGTGCTGTAGTAGTCGGGAATGACGGCGGAGCTGCTCTGCATGGTGCGGGCAACGCCGTGGTTGGGAATCACTTCGCCGGGCTTGGCGGTCTCGCCGATCTTGTCCGCGGTGGTCGGCCCGCTGGAATCGTCGGACCACGCCACGACGCGGAACTGGCTGTCCAAAATTTCGACCACGGTGTCCATGGCGAACTGGGTGCGATCGACGTCGATCCACACCTGGGTGCCGGGCTTGGCGTCGAACGAGTAGACGTCGACGTCGCCGCCGTCGTCGTCGCGAATGTGGCCGTCGACCTCGAACCCAAGCCGCAAGACATCGTCGCCGGAGCTGAGGTTCTGAGCCAGGCGGCCGAGGTACTGCGCGCTATCCTTGACATCGTTGCTTTGGGCCGCTGTCGCATCGGCGGAGGGCTCCGTCTCGACCACCACGGCCACGTTGCGGTCGTTGCTGTACTTTTCGACGCGGATGCTGCGCCACTCGCCGGGCTGCGGCGAAAGCGGGTCGGTCGCGTCCGTATGGATGCCGTTGCCGTTGGTGTCCGTCTGCGGCAGCCGGGCCACGCCGGGAATGAAGCCGGCGCCCACTGTGTCGTCGGCCAGCGAGGTGAAGACGACCGGGTGCGTGCCCTGCCCCAGGATTTGAAGCGTGCCGCCAATGCGGTCCGTGATGTCGTTGGCCGTGCCGCGCACGGTGAAGCCGACGTTGTTGTTCCTGCTGCCGTCGGGCTGCAAGGCGCTCAGCTTGATCACCAGGCTTTCGTCGGCCGAACTCTGGAGCCGCAGTCCGCTTCCACTGTACTGGTTGTCGACAACGATCTCGCTGTAAACCACGTGGACCACGTCGGTGTCGTCCCACGCGCCTTCCGTGGTGACCGTGCCCCCGCGAACAATCATCCCGTTGATCAGGTTCTGGTTGTACTGGTTCAACCGCACCAAGGGGCCGTAGTTGTCGTCGAACTGGTAGAACGGCGCCAGCGGCGTGGACAACTGCTCGTGGCGGATGCCGCCTCCCGCAATCTCGTTGGCAAGGTCGAAGTACGGTACGCTGCGTCCCCAGTCCGGAGTGACCGTGGAGTTCAGCGCGTTGACGTCGACGCTGGCCACCGCGCCCGTGTTGTTCAGGAACGTGTTGTAAACGATCACCGGCTGGGCGCCGCGGACGAAGATCGTCGCGGGATCGGCCGTTCCGCGGCCGTTGCGGTCATCGCTGCCGGTGCTGTGGGCGTCATTCCATTGGAAGAGACTGTTGGCAATGCGGGCGGTCGCTTCACGGATCTCGATCGTCTGGAAGTAGGCGTTGCTTCCCTCGACGCTGCCGACTCCGCCGCCGTAATACACGCGCGCCCAATCGAGACTCAACGTCGACGTGGGCGCGAAATACATGCCGCCCCAGTCGGCGCGGACCCGCGACAGGGCCGCTTCCGAGATGGCGCCGTCGTTGTTCGTATCGAAGACGCCTCCGGCGCCGTAGCGGTCGTCATACACCGAGGTGAAGACGATGGGAGCGCTCTTCGTGCCTTCGGCGATCAACTGCCCGCCCATTTCCGCTTCGATCATCGCGCCGCGGAGTTTGAGCACCGCGCCCGGATCGACCAGCAGTCGCCCGTTGGACCGTGCGTGGTCCATGTTCTTGAAGCCGTCGAAGACCACGGTGGGGCCGCTGACCGTGACGATGGGCTGATCCTGCGCGTCGTGGCCGATCGTTGCCGTGACGTTCAACCGCGAGTCGCGGTCGTCGGGATTCGCGCTCAGGTTCGCCATGTGGTAGCGGGCGACATCGATGGCCTCCTTGATCTTGGCGGCCATCTGCGAGCGGTCGAAACTGGAGCCGAACGGGATCAGCAAGTGCCCCGACGAAGCAAACGCCGGCGTGTTCGTGTAGTTGTAGGTTGGGTTCGAGCCGGGATCGGGCCGAGCGCTGAACTCGAAGACCACGGTGGCGTATCCGTCGCTGATCGTGAACGTGTCCTGGTCCTTGACGAAGTCCACGGGGTCCTTGGAAGCGTCGCCGGCCTTGGCCACAATCTGGTTGCCGTTCTTGACGTTCAACGAGCACGTGCCAGCCTCCTCCAGAATGCCGCCCGGATTGCCGCTGATCACCAGCTTCTCGGTGAGTACGTAGGGAATATCCAGGTCGTCGAAGCGCGCCGGCACGTCGAGCGTGTCCGCGTCGACGGTCAGCGGGTCGGATCGAATTCGCACGTACTGCGCGTTCAGGGTGTTGGCCGCCACGAAGTTGCCGTGGACCAGCGGGCCGTTGCGGACGTAGTCGGCGGTGAACGCGTTCAGGGTGAAGCCCGTGGCAGCCCCCGACGCATCGCTGAACGACGGCTTCGCCGCGCCGCCGTTGAGCACCACCTGCGCGCCGTTCGACTCGACGCCCAGCGCGGCGAAGTGGGTCCGCAACGTGGCGGCAATCTTCGCAGCCACCGTGTCGGCGGTGTCGGTTGCAGGATCGATCAGGATGTCGGTCAGCTTCGTCGCAGCGCCGGTGACGAACGTGAACGTCTCGTCGGCGTTGGTGATCTCCGGGGGATCGATGATCGCAAGGGCAGCGTTGGTCGAATCGACCGTCGGGGTGCTGGTCGCACCGGTCATCCGGATGCGGATCGCCTGCCCCAGGCCATCGACGATGCCCGTCGCAGCGACGCCCGGTCCCATGACCGTGTTGATCGCGGCGACAAGGTTGTTGCGCGTGTCGGAAGTCGTCGCGCCGATGCGGACCTCATGCGAGGACGCGGGCGCTCCGCTCACGAACGTGAACGTCTCACTCGATCGGCCGTAGCGGACGGTCGTCGTACTTGTGGCGGCGGGCTGCGTCGCGACGTCCAGATAGACCGTGTACGTCGGATCGATCGTGGGCGAAGAAGCGGCGCCTCGCACTTCAACGCGAATCGGCAAGCCGTGGCCGTCGACCGTGCCGGTCGCCACGACGTCCGGGTTCATCACCGCGTTGATCTTGTCGACGATGTTGTTCCGCGTGTCGGACGCGGCGGCGCCGATCTGAATCTGGTTCGCGGACGGCGCACCGGTGACGAACGTGAACGTCCAGCTCTTCACCCCGTACCGGAGTGTGAACGTGCTGTTCACCGCCGGCTGGCTGGTGATGTCGAGGATCGTGTAGTTCAGCCCGGAAGAAATCGTGAAAGACTTCTGGGGAAGATTCGCGATGCCCTCGATTTCGCTGAAGTCGACGTTGAAAGCCGTGTCGCGGGTCGGGCTCTCGAATTTCGATTCCAGGAAGCTGTTGGGATCGGCGGAGAGGGCCGCGTTGGCGCTCCGCGTGATGCTGTTGTACGTGACCGTGGGGCGGGCCTGCACCATGTAGATCGAGTCGACCGGAGAGGTGCTCGTTCCCTTGGGTTTGCCGCCGCCGTAACGGATGTCGGCATGGTTCACGTAGTTCAAGAACAGGCCGGCGCTCTCGTACACGCGGCGCGTGGGATCGGTGGCCTGGGCGCTGTAGTCCAGATCGTTCCGGAACACCAATCCCCCCCAGTCGCCGGACTTCGGTTTGGTTTGTGGTCCGGGGTAGGTGTCGGTCGCGATCGATTCGTCCTTGTAGGACGTGAAGACGACGCTGTTCTCCGGCGTACCCAAAACCTGGAGCACGCCGCGGCTGGAATCGTTCGATTCGACCGAGGTGCCGGCCACAATGCTGGCATTGCCCATCTTGAAGACCGCCCCGGCGTCGATCATCATCGTGACGCACTTGGGGATCTGCAGCGTGCGCACGTCGGCCGTGGGATTCTGGTCGCTGTCGGCCAGGGCCTTGTCGATGGGCGCGTAACCCACCTCGTAGGCTACGTTGTTCTGCATCGTGTCGGTCAGCGCACTGGTGTCGGCGTCGAAGAGGGCCG
>CAZFKF010000486.1:0-4890 GCA_964518805.1 uncultured Planctomycetaceae bacterium
GATTGGCTATCTTTGTCGACTCCTTGGCTATCTTGGCCTTTTGTTCCGCGGTCTGACTCTGAGAGTCTGGGTGACCACCGCAGCCCAAGACGCCGACCAACAAAACCACCGCTGCCAAGGAGGCAATTATACTCCGCATCATCGGCTCCTTAATCAATAGCCCGACACTGTGTTTCCGTCTTGCATCCCATTGATCGAGCACCAAATGCCGTAGTCGATCGTAAGGCCGACTCCGCTGACGGACCCATCAGCCTTGAGGCATGGTATCACTCCAGGATGGTTTGTGGAAGCCGAAGGCCATTCCCCGTTGATCCCGAAAGCGCAAATATAACGCGGCGCTTTCACGTAGGGGGTACCCCAAGCTTGCACACTTGGAATGAACCAGCCTTGGCCGCTGTTGGCGACGCCACTGTTGTCAGGAGCCGAGACCGACGTGTTGCATTCGTACGAATAGCCGCCGGGGAAAGGATACCACAGGGCCGACGCGACGAAGTAACCGCCCGTAAAGGGAGTGCCTTTGTTGTGGGCGTTGTCGCAGATGAAGTTGGGCAGACCGTTGCCGTTATTGTAGCCCTTCGCCGTGATTTCGGCAGCGATGACTGTGTTGGACGTCCCGTCAGTAATGTCCTTCATGCCCCGCGCCAAAGACGGCGCCTGGCCACAGCAAGGCGGCGCAAACACGTTGGTCAGATCGTGGTCGTTCGGGATCGCGGTCTGAATCCCCCAGTTGCCGATGCACGCGCTGCGAATGCCGGTCGCCGAGCACCACCAGTGCCAGCCTTCGCTGGCGCCATAGCAACTCACGCCAATATTGTGGGCCTGGGACGGTTCCACGGGGCCGTTGTCCGAGGGGCATATCAGCGTTGGGATCTTCTGCGCAATAACGCTGTTCGAGTTGAAAGCGCTGCCGCTCGTGTAACACTGCTCCCACGCCGAAAAACGGAGATTGATCTGTTGATACAGGGCCCCTTGTTCCATTTGCGGCAAGATCATCGCGATCCAGCTCCAGTGGTACGCCGGCCATACATCGCCCCACGCGGCGCCAGGCCACTGCTTGCCAAATGTCGCTACCGGCGGAAAGGACTTGACTGCGTCGTGATAGTTCTGAAGCGCCAGGCCGATCTGCTTCATGTTGTTGATGCACTGTGACCGCCGGGCTGACTCGCGGGCCGCCTGCACGGCCGGCAATAGCAGCGCGATGAGGATACCGATGATGGCAATCACCACCAACAGTTCCACCAGCGTGAAACCGAGAGCGCGATCGCGCCTCGGCCTCCGACTCGATCGATTCTGGTACATACTGACCTCCCTTAAAGAACAAAGGAAAGGAAGAGACGAAATGAACCTCTCCAACTCGACACGGAGAAGGAGCGACAACCGCACGACTGTTGAAAATGGAGTCTAAATCGTCAAATCGGCCAGAACGATGGCCAGTTTCGCGGGCGATAGCCGCGCCAACGACCACCGCGAACCGACCAAGAATAACCATCCGGGAATCATCCCGATAAGCGGCATTGTATGTCGCTCGTTGGATGGTAGTCAATCATCGTCGACCAATTCCCTCAGGATTGTTCCATCCCCTTCAACGACCACAGGGGAATCCGGAATGCCTATAAAGAACATGCTCTACGTATGCCTTCCGTCTCCGCCGTGCCCCTTGCCAACCAACGAGGCTGCTTGGACCGCTCGGTCTATATCGTCAGCTCGATATGCGTGGTGTTGATCCCATTGCGGGGGCGGCATGATCCCGCTCGACAAACCGCCCGTGGGCTCGATACGACGTGCACGCCTACGCATTTGCATTCGCTGCGACGAATGCCCTTACATTGCCGTTGGCCAGGCTTGGCGGCGAGATGGGGCTGGGTGCCCCAAACGACACTACATCATGTGGTCCATGGCAGCCACCCACAAGTGCTAATGCGGCCGGGTGGGCGTGGCATCTCAGGAGATCTCTTCGATGCACTGTGACGCGCTGCGATCGTTGCTGGTTGTTTCGATCGCCCTCGGCAGCACACTGCCGTGCGCGGTTAGGGCGGGCGAACCGGCCGTGAGGAAGGTCGTTTTCCTTGCCGGCAAGAAGAGCCACGGGCCTGGGGCCCACGAGTACGAGAAGGACGTCACGCTGCTGAAGCACTGTCTCGACACGTCGCCCAATGTAAAAGGGGTGAAGGCCGAGGCCCATTTCGGCGGCTGGCCGGCCGATCCGGCGACGCTCGACACGGCCGACGCGATCGTGCTTCTGAGCGACGGCTTGGACAAGCCGTATCCCATGGATCAGCATCCGTTTCTCAAGGCCGATCACCTCGCCGCGGTCGAGCGGCAATTGAAGCGCGGTTGCGGGCTGGTGGTAATTCATTGGCCGTTGTGGGTGCCGCAGAAGATCGGCCGGGAGAAGTTCATGCCTTGGCTGGGCGGCTTTTGCGACTACGAAAACCCGCCGTCACCCGGCGGCGTGGCCAGCACGCTCACCGACCAGCCCGCAAACGGTCGCACCCCAGCTCGCTTCGGCCGAGCGCTCAACGCGACCACAAGATCGGCTGCGACGGTATGATCGACGAAGTGCGGATCTCGCGCGGCGTGCGTCAAGTCAGCAGCGTCCCGCAGGGCCCGCTGGCCGCCGACGCCGACACGCTCGGTCTATGGCATTTCGACGACGATCCGCGGGAGCTCACGCGGCGCGACGCATCGACCCACAATCGCCACGCCGATCTGCGGAAGCCTGAGTGAATTGTCGTTTGTGCTTCGATCCCCATCGTGCGTCCCGTTGCCTCGCTCCGCCGTCAGGTTTGGCATCTTCCACCCGTCACGGAGCTGTTGTACTCTGTTCCTGTTGCGGCAAGCGTAGGGTGGGACTGCGCTTGGCTTGTCCCACCCTGCCTCGTGTCCACGATCCCGCAATAGAGACTATTTTGATGGCGTTGCCAGCGCGCGGAGCAACCCGAGCCCGCTTGCGTGAAAGGGGAGAGCCGCACCCGCTGCAATCTGCCGGCTAGAGCCTCCGCTACCCTGCCCCTAATCCCCGATCCTTGAACTCCAATCTCCGTCTTCCGCCCCCCCAATCTCCGGTCCCCGTACCATGTCGCTTCCACTCTCCAACCTCGACCTTCAAGCGATTCAGCACGTGGCCGAGTTGCTCGGCGCGAGCCGCAGCGTGTTGTTCATCACCGGGGCGGGCGTTTCGGCCGATTCTGGCCTGCCGACCTATCGCGGGATCGGCGGCCTGTACAACGCCGAGGCCACCGACGAGGGCCTGCCCATCGAGGTGGCCCTCTCCGGCGACGTCATGCATCAGCGCCCGGACATCACCTGGAAGTACCTAGCCCAGATCGGCCGGGCGGCCCAAGGCAAGAGGTACAACCGGGCCCACGAGGTGATCGCGCTTCTGGAACGCCGGTTCGATCGCGTCTGCACGCTGACGCAGAATATCGATCGCTACCACCGCCAGGCCGGATCGCGCAATGTGATCGAGATCCACGGCGACCTGTTTGATCTGCGGTGTACGGCCTGCGCGTTTCGCCAGGAGGTCCAGGACTTCGACCTCCTGCCAATTCCGCCACGCTGCCCCGAATGCCGCGCCGTGCTCCGGCCCGACGTGGTCCTCTTCGGCGAGACGCTGCCCGAACACAAACTCGAGAAGCTTTACCAGGAACTCGATACGGGATTCGACATGGTGTTCAGCGTGGGCACCACGAGCGTCTTCCCGTACATCATGCAGCCGGTGCTTTTGGCCCGGCAATTGGGCTGGCCAACCGTGGAGATCAACCCGGGTGAAAGCCGCGTCTCGAACCTGGTCGACATTCGCATCGCCGCCGGCGCCGCAGCGGCTCTCGATGCGGTGTGGCAAGAGCTCGAAAAGCCCCTCCGAGGGTAGCATCGCGGCGTCGGTGTGCCGCGTCCCGGATCCAGCGATGCAAGTCGCGAAGGTGGAGACCTTGACGGGCGAGAAAAGGGCGGCGATGTGGGCGAAGTCTCCCGCAAGACAACGCAGGGCCGACGGCTGACCATGGGAAGGCGAGGGGCGAAGACGCCATTCAGCCTCGTGCGATCTCACCACACGTGCTTGCCCCATTCGTCGTCCGGCTCGCGTGATTTCCAAGCAGTTGAAACAGTGCATAGGCTTGGTGGTGGCGAGAATGGGGACATCCAATCCGTGGCGGACGTTCAACCGAGAACGCTTCAGTCAATGGATCGAATGAAGCCAAACCGATACCCCAACGTCGCATCGCCAACTTGAACTTGTCATAGAGCACAACCTGCTCCGGCGGCACGACAACCAGCACGCCTTGTGCAAATGACCGGTACTGCTGCGCTTGGAACACCGCTCGCCTCGGTTTGTCCAACTTCAATTCAAAAGCCCATACTTGCACCTGCCGAAAAGACCGTTCAGCATTCAAGAGATAGGAACCGCTTTCGGTCCGGAGCACGTACTCTCCTTCAACCAACTCGTCAATCGCCGATTTGACGGTGCGTATGGAAAGCCCGCTGTGCTTACAGAGGTACACAAGCGAACGCGGTGCGCGTTCGTGAAGAAACGACATGATGAGCGAGCCAGCATGCTTCACGGTAACGCTTCTTCCGGAAAGGAATCTCGCGGTTTCATGCGCGAGCGCGACGAAGTCAGCACGGCCACGCTGGCAGTCAACCTCGCGAAACACGCGGCTCAGACGGCCAACGCCAGGAAGCGCCTTGTCTCGCGTCAAGAGTCGCGCAAACGCGTCCGCCATTTCCTCTTCTGAAAAGGGGAAACGACGCGTCGTAATCGATTCAGCGCTCTTCATATTCATACGCCAGCAGTGTGCCTAAAAGCCGAAACCGAATCACGCCACGACGCGACGTGATCGGGGCCGGTCTGCGGTTCAAAGTTCACGCCCCGAGATCGCAGTCTGTCGT
>CAZFKF010000487.1:0-4890 GCA_964518805.1 uncultured Planctomycetaceae bacterium
TGTCCAATTTGTGCGACAATCACGTTGAACTCCTGCCATTTCGTCGCTGCGACCTGCGGTGCGGCTACGCGCCCGCAGCGCTCGCTTGCTGCGTCTGACGGTTCTTGGCCGCCGCCAATCGCTGGGCTGCGGCCTGGTGAATTTGCAGCATGGCCTGGCGCGTCTCGGCCAGGGTTGTGCGTTGGTCCACGGCCTGACGCAGGAAGCCCTGCAAATGCTCCTGCAACTCCAGGGAAACGTCGACCAGCGGATTGGCGCCGCGGCGATAGGCTCCGATCGAGATCAGGTCCTCGTGATCGCGATAGGCTGCCAGAAGGCTGCGGATCGTTTGGGCCGCCTGGCGGTGGTCTGCGTCGGCCACTTCCGACATGAGCCGGCTGAGACTCTCCAGCACGTCGATCGCCGGATAGTGCCCGCGCGCGGCGATCTTTCGCGACAGCCAGATGTGGCCGTCGATCAGCCCGCGAACCGTGTCGCAAATCGGTTCGTTCGGATCGTCGGCCTCGACGAGCACCGAATAGAACGCTGTGATGCTGCCGCGCGGACTGCGTCCGGCCCGCTCCACCAGCTTTGGCAGAAGCGCGTACACCGACGGTGGGAAGCCGCGGGTCGTGGGCGGCTCGCCGGCCGCGAGGCCGATCTCGCGTTGGGCCAAGGCGAAGCGAGTCAGAGAGTCCATCATCAGCAGCACGTCGCGGCCCTGGTCGCGGAAGTACTCGGCGATGGCTGTCGCCGTCGACGCCGCCTGCACCCGCACCAAGGCCGGTTCGTCGCTGGTGCCCACCACGACCACGCTTCGAGCCAGACCTTCGGGGCCCAAGTCGCGCTCGATGAACTCGTTGACCTCGCGTCCACGCTCGCCGATCAGGGCGATGACGTTCACGTCGGCCGACGTGTAACGGGCCATCATGCCCAGAAGCACGCTCTTGCCCACGCCGGATCCGGCGAAAATGCCCATGCGCTGGCCCCGGCCGCACGTGAGCAGGCCGTCGATGGCTCGTACGCCGGTCGAGAGGGGCGCATCGATTCGAGGCCGCGTGCAGGGGTGGGGCGGGTGACGGTGGATATCGGATCGCTGGCTGAGGGCCGGCTGAGGCCGCTGATCCACCACGCGCCCATGAGCGTCAATGACTCGCCCCAAGAGCCCGTCGCCCACACGCAGCCAATGACTCGTTTTCGCCAGACGCACGCGATTGCCGCGGCGAATGCCGCTCAGATCGCCCTGGGGGAAGACCAGCGTCAGATCGTCGCGAAATCCAATCACCTCACCCATCAGAGGCGCGCCAGCCTGGCGGTGGATTTCGGCGATCGCCCCGAGCGGCGCGGGGAACCCGGCTACCGAGACGGTTGTTCCCACCGAGTGGGTCACGGTTCCCCACAGCGCTGTCGGCATCAGGGCCTGAAGCTGGTCGGCAAAGTCCATGGTTGCGGTGATTCCCTCGATACTCCGACTCGGCCGCATCAACACGGCGGCCAAACGCTGTCTATCGTCTGCGACCTAATGCCTGCCCCCTGCCCTCTCCTACACCAGTTCCTCCTCGATCCGCGCGAGTTGCGATTCGAACTGCTGATCGATCACGCCGAAACGCGTCTCCACGCGGCATCCGCCTGCCGTGATCTGCGGATCGGCGATCAATTCCGTCTTGGCCAAGGGAGCCAACTCCCGTACCACGAGTTGGATCTGGCTGGTCAGATTGGCGTGGTCGGTGGGATTGAGGCGAATCTTCAGCTCCGCATTGCCTGCTGCCAATTCGAGGGCCTCGCGCACGAGCGTCACGGGCAGTTCCGGCGTCCGCACGAGCTCACGACGGACGAGGCGCGCGGCAATGGCGCCCGCCAGGTGCACTGCGCCCTTCTCCCACTGCTGGAGCCACGCCTGCTTGGCGTGCCGGATCTCCTGCACCGCCTGGTCGAGAGCGGGGCGAAGCGTGGCAAGCTGTTGGCCAAGCTGCTGCGTCACCGTCCGCTCGATGGCCGCCGTACCTTCACGCCGGCCCTCGGCCTCGGCCTGCTGTTTGATCTTGACCGCTTCCTTCCGAGCATCGGCGATGATCTTGGCCGCGTCGGCGCGCACCTGATCGAGGTATTGGTTGGCCTTGGCGGCCATGTCGTCGAAATTGAAGGCCACGGTCTGGCACGTCCTGCGCCCATCGTTGGCCTTGATCACACCCGCCATCGCCGCTCACCCTTCACACCGTACGAGACACCTTCAACTCGTCCCCGCTGCCTTCGCGATTCCCGGTCGAATCGTGCAACCTTATCTAGATCAGCATCCGCGTCCTCTCGGGCAGCGAAATGCGCCCCTGGACGACCAGTTGTTGCGCCACTTCGCTGAGGCGCTGGCGGGCCTCTTCCACGTCGCTCAGCCGGGTCGGACCGAGGTGCGTCAACTCGTGCCGCACCTGCCGCGCATCGGCCTCGGGAATGAGCCCCAAGAATCGTTCGACCCATGCCGGCGGCGCTCCCACCAGAGCCAGCAAGATCAATTCCGGTTCGGCGGCGTGAAGCGTGGCCGACAACGCTTCGTTGCCGAGAGCCAGGAGGTCGTCGAACTCGACCTCGACCTCGGTTTCGGCTGGGGCCGGCGCGAGTTTCTCGGCCAGCGGTTGATCGAACGCGCTTAGGTTGTCGAGGATCTGCGCGCCCACATTCTGGTCGCAGGACTCCAGGATGCCGCTCACGGCCGCCAGTCCGGCCACCCGGCGGCGCTGCATGCGAACCTGCTCCGAGAGCCGCGACTGGAGCCCCCGTTCCACTTCCCGGAGGATCTCCGGGTCGGTTTCTTCCAGATCGACCAGGCGGCGCACGACGTCGGCCTGGAGTCTGGGCTCCAGTCGAACGAGCACGTTCCCTGCGTGCTGCGCAGGCAGGTGCGAGAGTACCAGTGCGATGGTCTGCGGGCGTTCGGCAATCAGTACGCGCACAAGCTTGTCGACCTCAGCATCGCACAGAAAGCGAAACGGAGGGCCCGACGCGCGCGGGGCGGTCGGCTTTGTGGCCGATCGTTCGAGTCTCGGCGGCACGAATCGCCTAGCCAGACTTGCGTCGATTTCCACGCCTCTTGAGGCATGCCGATGGGCTTCCGGGGCATCGGAAGCCCTGGAGGTCTGGCCGCCGCCGCCGGGCTCGCAGCAATGGCGGAACTCGGCGATGATCGTGCGTTGTTCTTGCGGGTCAAACGCATCCAGGTCCATAATCGCCTGCCGGACCGCCTGAGCCTGGTCGGCCTTCATTTGGTCCAACACGAGGTCGGCGGCCTCGCGGTCGAGACTGGCCACGAAAATCGCCGCTTTGCGGATCCCTTGATTTGCCGGAGTCGCCGTCATGTTCGTGTCCTAAACTGGGGCGTGTTTCGGACGTGCCCGCCGCAAGAATGTCGTCAGATGTTCCCGATCCAGGTGCGAAGGACGCCGGCCGCGGAATCCGGGTCCTCGGCGACCATTTCCGAGAGTTCGTCGCGAAGCGACCGTCCGCCGCCCGACCGCCGCGACCGCCGCTCTTCGGCGGGCTCCGTTGCCGCAATCGCCGGCGAGGCCGCCGCCGGAGCCCCCGCCACGGCGGCGGGTTGCAGGTCGGGGTTCTTCTGCGCAAGCGATGACAGGTCAAGCGAGATGGGCCGGGGCGAGGGGCGTGCCGAGGAAGCCGGCGCCGAGCGGGCCACCGATCGCAAAACCACGAGGCTGAACATGCCCAGGAAGATCAGCCCGAGCATGGACCAGTTGTTCACAAGCCAATCCAGCGTCCGATCGGGGAGCCCCGGCGCCGGCGTCGGCTCGCGGGGGATGTCCGGGAACTCGGTGACGGTCACGAACTGGGTCATGTCCGTCGGCTTCTCCCCGATCTTGTCCGGCTGCGGCAGCAGTGCCACCACGGCCGACTTGATATTCGCGATCTCCTGCGTGCGGAGCTGGTCCAGGTCGGCCGGCGTGGGCTTCTTCGCTTCTTCGCCGGGCTGCGCTGGGTTTCGCTTGCGCCAGACGTCCTCGAAATAACTGGAGGGGACGGCGATCGAGGCGGTGACGCGGGCCGGCGTCAGGCCCGGCGACACCGACTCGGTGCTGGTGCTGCCGATGATGCTGTCTTCGGTCG
Source organism: uncultured Planctomycetaceae bacterium (assembly GCA_964518805.1). GTDB lineage: Bacteria > Planctomycetota > Planctomycetia > Pirellulales > Thermoguttaceae > CALFBP01. The sequence goes on from CAZFKF010000487.1 coordinate 4,090, forward strand.
ACGTGCTTGATTCTTCCTCTTCGTGCGACCCTTTGCTGGTTGTCTGCGCGATGGCCTGCCGTCCGTTGGCCTCGAATCCTGCCCTGCCGCCCGGCGCGGCCGAATCGCGGCTCTTCGAACTGTTGGTCTCCTTCCTCTGCCGAACGACGCCCTTCTGCTCGGGTTTCAGTTCGGTCTTTCGGCTCGACAATTGCTTTTCGGGATCGACGTTGACGGCCACTTGGATTCCGGGAACGTAGGCCAGGGCACGGAGGATCTGCCCCTGCCAATGCTGCTCGGCCAGGCGTTTCGCGGCGTAGTAGGGGTTGTCCAGGCCGCCGGCGCCGCTGCCGGTCTCGCCGTGGTAGGCGATGCCGCTATTCTCGTCAACCACCTTCACGCTGGCGACCTTCAGGTCGGCCACGGCTCCGACCACAAGGTGGCGGATCGAGTCCACTTGCGTATCGCTCAGGTTGCTCGATCCCACCGGCTTGACGCTCACCAGCGCGGTCTTCGTCGTTTCCCGAAGCAGCCCCTTCTTCGAGTCCGCGTCCAGAAGCACGCTGGCGGCTTCGATGCCGTGCATGCGTCCGATGATCTGCGCGAGTTCTTTCTGCTTGGCATTCTTAATGCGTTCGTCGCGCTGGCCGGAAGACTCCATCACGTTGCCCTGGTTCAGCGCGTCGTCAAGATAACCGCCGAAGCCGCGGGGGAGGGCCTTCTTCTCGGCAGCGGCCGCCAAATAGAGATCCTTCTGGCCGCGGGGCACGCGAATGCGATTTCCCTCGACGACCGATCCCTTGAGGCCGGCCTCGGCAAAGG
>CAZFKF010000488.1:0-4882 GCA_964518805.1 uncultured Planctomycetaceae bacterium
CGACGTACGTTGCCGGCGGGAGATCGGCAAAGACGTAATGCCCGGAAGCATCGGTGACCTGCGTTGGTTCGCCCTCGTCGAGCGCGCCGTCGTTGTCCAAGTCGAGGTAGATGGTCCAGCCGGCCAAGGTCGGTTCGCCGGGCTCCCGGACTCCATCGGCGTCCAAGTCGTTCCACTTGTCCCCCTCGATCCGGCCGAGCAGAACACGGTTCCCGAAATCCTTGCCAGTGATCACGTCCCCCGCTCCGAGGACCACCGTGTGGCAGCCATTTCCGATGGCGAGGCCGGTTTGGAGCCCGATATCATCGAACTCGACATGAGCCGGCCCCGTGTTGCCTTCAGGGATCCACTCAAAAAAATGGACGCGGATCGTTTGGCCGGCGAATGCCGACACGTCGAACACCTGGTGATTCCAGCCAAGGTCGGTGTAGGGCGCCCCGTTCATGGTGATCGCTTGATGGAACAGGGGCTGGAGCACGTTGTTGCTTGTGTCGCGGATCGAAATCTGGAAGATCCGGTCGCTGCTGCTCGGAATGTTTCGCGAGTCGTAGACGATGCGATGGTTCGTCGTCAGCGTGGCCGAGCTTCCGGATGGAATCGCGACGTCCTGATATAACTCGTACGTCAACCCGGCCTGACCGTCGAAGCCGTTGTAGGCATCGAAGTTGCCGGTCCGCGGCGAGGTGGCCGCAAAGGCCCCGCCCCCGGCAGGGCCGACCGTCCACGGCGTCAACTGCCCAAGGCCGTTGTTGACCGCGGTCCAGCCCGTGAAGTCGCCCGTCTCGAATCCGCCGTTGATGAGCAGGTTCTCACCGGAGGAGGAGATGGCCTGTGTTTCGCTGATCCCGATCGCATTGCTCGCGTCCACACCCGCGAGCGTATGGGGTGAAGTCGTTTCCGCAAGCAACTGAAGGGTGAACGTCCCGTACACTTCGCCGGAAGGGACCAAAAGACCACGCGCGTTCGGGGCAGGAACGCTGAAGAGCTGGTTGCCAGAAGCGTCGAACTTCACCAACGCGCCGGCTCCCCAACTGGTTGCGAACAACGATCCGTCGGCGGCCTGCTGAACGTCCGCCGCCGAGGCGACGCTCCGGCTGGCCAGTACCGCGCCGCCCGCGCTGCGACGCTCGACCGAGCCGCCGCCGTTCAATGCGATCCAGTACGTATCGTCTGCCCGGACGCTGAGCATGGCCTCGCCGCCCGGCGCCTGGGCGTTCGCGAAGATCACCGTGCCGTCGCTCAGCAGCCCGGCGTCTACGGGCGCCGAACCCGCCGTCCACACCGTTCCCAACCAAACGCCGTCCGTATCCAAGAGCAGGATCCTCGCGGAGTTGGGCTGCGCCACCAGGAAGAGTCCGTTGGCCAGCACGTCAAATCCGAGGGGATAGTAGGCGCCGCCGCTGGGGTCCTCGAGCGGCACGGAAACCGTCCGCACATAGGTTCCGTCGGGCATGAACTCGACGATCTTGTTCGGGTGAACGCCGACGAAGATGTGCCCATTGGGGGCGGACTCGATGTCGGTTGGCACCCCGTTCAGATCGGGGTGCGTGAACGTCTGCAACAACGCTCCGTCGGTCGGATCATAGACGGCGACCCCGTCCGGTTCGTCAATCGCCACGTAGATGAGGTCCGACGACTGAACCGGCGGGTAGGTCTGCTGCCAGCCGGGTTGCTGCACCTCGCGCACGACGTACGTTCCCGGCGGGAGATCGGCAAACGCGTAGTGGCCCGAGGCGTCGGTAACCTGGGTCGGTTCGCCCGGATCGAGCGCGCCGTCATTGTCGGTATCGAGGAAGATCGTCCAACCGGCCAAGGTCGGCTCTCCGGCCTCGCGCATGCCGTCCCCGTCCAGGTCGTTCCACTTATCCCCTTCGATCCGGCCGGGCGGCACGTGGTTGCCGAAGTCCTTGCCGGCGACCGTTTCCCCCGATACGAGCGTCACCGTGTGCGGCGAGTCGCCAGAGCCAACGCCGTCTCCTCCCAAACCGGTCAACACGCCGGTTCCGCCCAACGTCAAAGTGCCGAGAACCGCCGCGGTCTCAGCGTCAAGGCGATAAGCCGTCCCCGCATCGCCAAAGGGCGCGACAATGAGCTCGCCGTTTGCGTAGGCGACTCCGGCGAGGAATCCGCGGCCAGGCACCAACGTGCTGAGAACCGCACCGCTCGTCGGATCGATCGAATAGACCGTGCCGTTGATGTTTGTGGCGAATAGAACGTCCCGATCTGCCGCACCCGTCAAACCGCCGTACAGGGCCGGGGCGACCGTGATCGTGCTCACTGCGGCGTCGGACACCGGGTCCCAAACTGCGATCTGGTTCGTACCGATTCGCTGGAGATAGATTTTCCCGTCGAGATACCCCAGGCCATCGACCGACATGGGCGTGGCGGCGTCGACAACGTCCGCGTCGAGGATCGCGCCCGTATCCGGGTCGAGCTCGTAGAGCGTATGGGCAACGTTGCCGGTTCCTTCGATATAGAAGAGGCTGTTGGGACCAAGTGCCAGCCCTTGGTAGCCAACGGCGACTATGGCGCCGGGAGCCGCGAAGCTGTTGATGGCGGCTCCCGTGGTTGGGTTGAGTTCGACGATTGTGCCGGAGGTTCCGTTGACGCGCAGTTCAAAAAGGCGCTGGGTGCCGTTGGCCGGATAGGTCTGCTCCCACCCGGGCTGAAGCACTTCGCGCACCGTGTAGGTGCCCGCCGGAAGGTCGGCAAAACGGTAGTGTCCGGCGGCGTCGGTCACTTGGCTCGGCTCGCCGGCGTCGAACGTGCCGTTGCTATTGGTGTCGAGATAGATCGTCCAGCCGGGCAAAGTGGGCTCGCCAACGTCGCGCGTGCCGTCGCCGTCCACGTCGTTCCATTCGTCGCCTTCGATTGTGCCCGGCAGACCGCCCTGGTCGGCCAAGTGAAGGACGGTGACCGCCTCCATCGCCATGCCCGCGTAGCTTCCTCCCCAGACCATGGTGTGAACCAAGTTGTCCCATGTGTCGTGCAGGTACACGATCGGGGCCGCGGCAGCGGCGTCGTATCCAACCCCCACCATGCTGTGGCCCGTCACTTGAATCATCACCGGGCGGCCGGCGTCGATTTCGGCGATGTAGTCGGCGAACGAAAACCCGCCAGAGTATTTGTTGTCCGTGTGTTGCGTGTAGTTCTCCAGGACCGTATAGCCTCGACTCTCGGCAAACAGGCGCATGCCGTGGCACAGTTCCGTCTGCGGCAAACCGGACGAGGCGGGCGGAGTGTAGTCGTAGAGCTTGCTGCCGTCACCCACCGTGAACAGCGCGGTCCCGCCGTCCACGTTGAAGTCCTTCTGCCCATCGCCCGAGAAATCCCATTTCCACTGGTTCGTCCCCATGAAGTCCGCGGTGCAGTCGCCCCAGGTGTGCTCAGTCCATTGTCCTTCCCAGGGATCCGGACCCGAACTGCCATATCCGACCCAGTAGTCGTCCACATGGCCCTTTGTGGCGCGGCCATCGAACCCGTTGGCGGTGGCAATGATCGAGCAGGCGCCGGCGAGGGGATAGCCGGCGTTGCCCGGAATCCCTTGGCCAAGGTTGGTCAACGGGGCGACGCCGCCGTTGGCCGGCCCAATATACATATTCGGATACGCATGCCGGTCGTAGTAGCCGAAGATCATCCCGGCCGACGTCGCCGAGCAGCCGAACGTCCACGTGGAGGTGGGTACCTCGCTGAGCATCACGGCTGACTGCGAAAGCAGGTCGGCCATTTCGCGCGGGACAGCCGCGGGTGGCACGGCGGGACTGTCCATGTACATGACCGAGACGCCGACAGGACCCGGGGTATTCGGTCCTTCGGTCGTGGCTTCGGTGACGCCGGTCGCTGTCACTGGGAGAGTCGGGCCTACGGGGGAGCTCACGAGGGCAACGCCGTAAGGATTAAGAACGCTGTCTCCCGATGATGCACAAGGCGGCGCCAACGAAAGCAACCGTCGGTCCTCCATGACCTCGAACCGTAGCCACCGACCATGCTGCGCTCCGTTGGGTCGAGCCGAGCACCCAGGCCTCGAACTTGTCCGCCGTCCACGTTCCGTGGCATCCGATTTCTTGGAAGCTCTTGCCATGACTGTCACGACCTCCGACTCCAGAACGCCAGAGTGACTCGATCAACGCAGCCAGGACGCGACCACGCCCACAGCCTGCAAACAGCCCCCTACCTCATCAGAGTTCCGACAGAAGGCCTTTGGTGGGGGGATGAACTTTCGCAGTCTAACTCGCGGGGCTGTTCCTTGTCAATCTCCCGCGGCCCTGTTCGGCAGATGCCGCCTTGGTCAGCGTGAAATGGAGGACCGAGCGTCGGGTGAGTTTTGTCTAGGACGAGTGTTGCGTGCCGAAACAAAGGGCCGCGTTCCGCAGCCCCTCGGATCCTCCGCTTGAGTGTCAATCCCGATGGGAAAGAAGTGCGGCCCGCATGGGCGAACGCGCGTGCCCTTCGGCCTTGGTCCTGAGTCGGCGCTCGGATTGGTTCTTGTTGGAGCCCTTGCCTTCGCCCCGGTCGACGTTCGGCCTAGACCTCCGTGCGTCGCCGACCGCGGGAACCCGTACTGGATTGCCGCTGAGGATTGTATAATCCGGCGATGCGACTTCGGATAGCAAACCAGGATCGGAACGCCGGGGGCTAGATCATGACCCACGCATCGAGTCGATCGCAAGCGGTCCGGACGCTTGGCGTCGCGGCGGACGCGGACTTCCAGCCGCCGGAGCAACTCCGCGCCCTGCAAACCGAACGAATCCGGCAGACGGTCCGGCTCGCCCGCGAGCGTGTGCCGCTGTATCGCCAGCGGCTGGCGCGGGCCGCCGTCGAGCCGGAAGACGTGCGCACGCTGGACGACGTCGTGCGACTGCCTTTCATCTCCAAGGAGGAT
>CAZFKF010000489.1:0-4877 GCA_964518805.1 uncultured Planctomycetaceae bacterium
CCACGCGGCGGAGCACCTCGTCGCTCCCGCTTTCCAGCCCAAGGTAGAGGATCTCCAGCTTGCGCTCGCGGAGCGCGGCCAGGTCGGTGTCGCTCTTTTCGAGGATATCGCGGGCGTTGGCGTAGATGCCTACGCGCCTCAGCAATGGGAACCCCGAGGCCAAAGCGTCCAGGATGGCGACCAGCCGCGGCGTGCTCAACACCAGCGCGTTGCCGTCGGCCAGGAATACCCGGCGCGTGTCGGGATACCGCCGCTGGGCCAGCGTGACGTCTTCGAGCACTTCCTCGACCGGACGGACCTCGAACCGCTTGTCCGCGTAGGTGCCGCAGAACGTGCAGCGGTTGTGCGAACAGCCGTAGGTGATTTGCAGGATGTAGCTCTCCGCCTCGCTGGGAGGCCGGATGACCATGCCGTGGTATCGCATGGTCTTCATTATGCCTGAATTGTGAAAGCCGAACAATCGGCGGTCGGCCGCAAGGCCGCCCCGAACACCGTGGACTGGGATGAGCGGGGGCATGGCTTCCGCAACAAGTGTGGCATGCTCTCGCGATGCGGAGCAATGGGTGAGCGCGGAACGTGTCACCGCCGTTTCCATGCCGACCCACGGCTGCGCCGCAATACGGGCGTTGGCGTCGATCCAGGCAGCCTTTCGGCGTTCGGCCGCTACGGCCACGAACGCAATATTCGTCGAGCGTCGGCAGCACGTCAAGACGCAACGGCCATGCGGGGGCCGGCTTCCTCCGGCTGTAGGCGAGGCGTCTTCGCCAGATCGTAGGTTGGGTCTCCGACCCGACCTCCTGAACTCCAAGACGGGTTGGAAGCCTGCCGGGCGGATTCGAGGGTCGGGTCGGAGACCCAACCTACGGAGGTGCAGCGCCGAACAAACGCGGCGGCTGCGGACGCCAAGGGGTGGGTTCCGGTCTGTCGGCAAGGGACGAGGTTCTGCCACAAGACCCTCACTGGGAGGGATGGCGTCGGTGGCTCGTGGGCATGATTCTCAAGGATCGGGCCAGCGACTACACTTGAAGGGGTCGCGGAGACTCTTCGATTTTCGATGGGAGTCGACGAGTCGATGGGCAGCCCTTGAAATTGCCTTGTCGTATCGATCCGTGCTGCCGTCGGCAGCCGGTGGCTCGTGTGGAGAAACACTATGACGGCCTGGAGTCGAGTCTTACTCGCGGTGGTCTGCATCGGTTGTTCACTCAACTTTGGGAAACCGGCGGCTGCCGACGACTGGCCGAGTTGGCGCGGACCGAATCGTGACGGGATCTGCAAGGAAACGGGGCTTCTCAAGGAATGGCCCTCCGAGGGTCCACCGCTGGCGTGGAAGACCACCGGGCTCGGCGAGGGCTTCAGCGGCCCGGCGATCGTCGGCAACGTGCTCTACACCATGGGCAACGCCGAAGGCAAGGAATGGGTCCTGGCCCTCGACTGCTCCCAGAAAGGCAAGAAGATCTGGGCCACGCCCATCGGGCCGATCCGGCACGAGGGCGGCGGCTATCCCGGCCCCCGCTCCACGCCCACCATCGACGGTCAGCGCCTTTACACGCTCGGCGCGGCGGGCGACCTGGTCTGCCTCGACGCGGCCAGCGGCCAGCCCATCTGGCGCCGCGATCTGGTGCGTGACTTCGGCGGTCAGGCGCCGAATTGGGCATACGCCGAATCGGTGCTGATCGACGGGCCGTGGCTGCTGTGCACGCCCGGCGGCCAGCGGGCCACGATCGCGGCGGTCGACAAGGCCCGCGGCATGCCCGTGTGGGCCTCGCCCGTCGGCGATCCGGCCGCGTATAGCTCGATCATCAAGGTCTCCATCGGCCGCGTGAAGCAGTACGTGCAATTGACCGCCCGCGGCGTAATCGGAGTGAACGCCAAGGACGGCACGCCGTTGTGGCGCTATGACAAGCCGGCCAACGGCACGGCCAATTGCACGACGCCCGTCTGGTTCGGCCAGACGGTCTTCGCCGCCAGCGCGTACGGCACGGGCGGCGGCCTGGTGTGGGTCAAGAAGGCCGGGCGCGGCTTCCAGGCCCAGGAGATGTACTTCACCAAGAAGATGAAGAACCATCACGGCGGCCTGATCCTCGTCGACGACTATTTGTATGGAGCCGACGAGGGCGCGCTGACGTGCCTGGAGTACAAGACCGGGCAGGTGAAATGGGCCGACGGCAAGCCCGGCAAGTGCTCGCTGCTGTATGCCGACGGGATGCTCTACGCCCGCAACGAAGGCGGTCCCATCACGCTCGTCGAAGCCACGCCCGAGGGCTGCCGCGTGAAGGGCCAGTTCAACCAGCCCGACCGCAGCGACAAGAACGCCTGGCCGCACCCCGTGATCGCCAACGGCATGCTCTACATCCGCGACCAGGACGTGTTGCTGTGCTACGACGTCCGCGCCGAAAAGTAGGTTATGCTTCAGCATATCCTTTGCAGCCAAGTAGGTTATACGCAGCAAAGCAGGTTATGCTGAAGCATAACCTATTTGGCTCAACGAGCCTGAACTGTAGAGGAGCTTTCGATGCACGGTCTTGCGTTGCTGCTTGCTGGGTTGGTCACGTGTGACGTTTCGTTCGCGGATTGGCGCGCGGAGATGCTCGGCGATCGGCCGCTGCCCGCGTCGGTCGGCCGGCGACTGACAGCCGAAGAACTGGCCAAGACGGCTCAAGCTCAGCCCATCACTCCGTACGCCGAACTCACCGCCGGCGTGCAGGCGGCCGACGGCGCCGTTTGGCTCGCGTCGCCGCGAGGGCTCATGCAGCGTGCGCCGGGCCAGAAGCGGTGGCGATTGTTCCATTCGCGCCGCTGGCTTCCCGATGATCGCGTGCTTGACCTGGCCCTGGCGGCCGACGGGTCTGTGTGGGTCCGGACTCCGGCCGGCATCGGGCGCTTGTTCACGCGGCCGATCACGCTCGATGCGAAGATGGCGGAAATTCACGCGGCCCTGCGCAAGTACCACGTGTGGAACGGGCTGGTCAAGGACATTTCGCTCAACCGGCCCGGCGACGTGGCAGCCGGGTACACGCAGCCCTCGAACGACAACGACGGCCTGTGGACCAGCCTCTACGTAGCCGCCGAGGCGTTCCGCTACGGCGCGACGGGCGACCCGGAAGCGAAACGCAACGCCTGGGAATCGCTCCAGGCCCTGATGTTCCTGGAGAAGGTGACGGGAATATCGGGCTTCGCCGCCCGGAGTTATCTGCCCGGCAGCCAACCCGATCCGGCGAAGACCTGCGGCGGCGAGTGGCATCGCTCGTCCGATGGCCGATGGTGGTGGAAGGGCGACACGTCGAGCGATGAAGTGGACGGGCACTACTTCGCCTACGCCGTATATTACAACGTGGCGGCAACCGATGACGAGAAGCGGCAGATCCAGCCGGTCGTGGCGCGAATCACCGACCACATCATCGACCACGGCTATTACTACGTGGGGCCATCGGGCAAGCCGACCACCTGGGGCATTTGGGCGCCGGAACAACTCAATCGCGAGTTGAAGCGGGTGGCCGAACGGGGGCTCAACTCGCTGGAGATTCTCTCGCATCTCAAGGTGGCCGAGTTGCTCACCGGCCGGCCGCGCTATGCAGCCGCGGCCCGCGAATTGATCGACAAGCACGGCTACGCGATGAACACGATCTTCCAGAAGATCGAGTGGCCGGTGGACGAGATCAACCACAGCGACGACGAGCTGGCTTTCCTGGCCTACTATCCGCTCCTGTGGTACGAGCGCGATGCGCGGCGGCGAGCGATATACCTCCTGAGCCTGGAACGCTCGTGGCACATCGAACGGCCCGAAGGCGCGCCGCTTTGGAACTTCATTTACGCGACGGGCCTACAGGCCGGGGCATGGTCGAACCCGTTCGCCCGGCCGCCGGAGTCGTTCGTCGCCCCCGAGCGCTTCGACCGCAGCGTCTGCCTCGACTGGTTCCGCGACGTGCCCGCCGATACGATCCGTTGGCCCGTGCGCAACAGCGACCGCCGCGACGTCGTCGGCCGCACCACGAATCGTTTCGGGCACGGGCGGAGCCTGGAAGTCCTTCCCGTCTCCGAGCGGATGATGCTCCGCTGGAACGCCGATCCCTACGAACTCGACGAAGGCGGCGACGGGCGCGAGCGCGGCGACGGAGTCTTCATCCTCCTGCCGTACTGGATGGGAAAGTACCACCGGCTGATCGAGTAGGCCACGGCGCAGCGCAACGGCGTGAAACGTGATGGATCGGCGCCGTGATTCTTGCACGAATCAACCGGGCGGCCAAGCGGCGCCGAGTCCACAGCGGCGTCGCTTGCCGCGCCGGTCGCAGATCTCCGATGCGCGTCACTTTCCGTACCGCCGCTTGAACTCGTCCTGGCGCCGTTGGCGTTCTTCGCGTTCGGCCGGGTCGAGCTTGTCGAGGTACCAACGGTGGTTGGGCGAGTTGAGCACGTCGTCGAGTTTCTTTTGCAGGGTCTCGGCGGCCGCGGCCTTCTTGGCGTCGCCCGACTCCTTGCCCCGCTGGACCAATTTCTCGAGTTCCGGCACCATCTCGGTGTAGAAGTGCTTGGCCACTTCGTAGGTTCCGTGCCAGTGGGTGTAGTCGGGACCCATCATCGAAGCCCCGTGGCGTGCGCGGCGGCCTTCGTGGTGCCAGATTTCGTACCACACCCAATCGATCTCGTTGGCAAACTGCACCGGCTTCAAGAGCGGTTTGGCGGCGTCGTAGAGGTCTTTGCCGGGCACGGCGAACTTGCCGTGGTACTGGTCCAACAGGCTGTCGTACTGCACGTAGAAGTTGTCGACCCAGCCCTGCTCGTGGCAGTTGATGCAGACCATCTTCATGTTCTCGCGGCGGGTCTGCCAAGGGACGTTGGCGCCCGGCAGGCCGAGCCTCTTGTCGCTGAGTTCGGGCCGG
>CAZFKF010000490.1:0-4861 GCA_964518805.1 uncultured Planctomycetaceae bacterium
GGTGAAGCCGCGCAGAGTGCGCGACACGCCGAGACGCATTCCCATTTCGTCATCGGTGATCAGGACGCGGAGGGTTTCCATAGCTTATTTATCCCTGAACATGTTGGCCGCGCAAAGGGGGCGACAAGCGGCGTAATCGGTCAACGGATGGCGCGAAGGTGGCAAACGTCTCCCCTCTCCCTTGAAGAGAGGGGCAGGGGGTAGGGCTTCTTGACCGCTCGGCCCTCACCCTATCCCTCTCCCAAAGGGAGAGGGGACGAGATTCATAGCCGTCACGGCTATGACCGCCGTCACGGCAGCCCTTCACGCCTGGAGCAGCCGGTCGATTTCGCGGCGGAGCTGCTCGAAGCGGACGGGCTTGGCCAGCATGGCGTCGGCCTTGATCCAAGACCGCTCCTGCTCGGTGGCCGTGGCGAAATCCAGGCCCGTCTCGCTGTTGACCGACGTCACGAGGATCACGGGGATCGAAGGGTCGCGCTTGCGGATGTGGTAACAGAGCGTAAAGCCCGCGTCGGGATTCTCCATCATGACATCGACCACGGCCAGGTCGGGCCGCTGCTGGTCGAGCAATCGGGTCGCCTCTTCGCTGTTGGCCGCCGAAAGGACGTGGAACCCCGCCTTCTCGAGCTGCAGCCGCTGTTGGAACAGGAAATCGCTGTCGTCATCGACCAGCAATACGGTCCTGCGGTCATCGGAAAAGTCCATGGTGGTGCTCTCCTATCCTCTCCTGGGCAACGTAACCGTGAAGGTGGTGCCGGTGGGACCGGCCGCCGGATCGGCCTGCGACTCGACGCGAATGTCGCCGCTGTGCAGCTTGACGATCCCGTAGGTCACCGCCAGTCCCAGGCCCGTGCCTTTGCCCATGGGCTTGGTGGTGAAAAACGGCTCGAAGATCTTCTTGCGGTGCTCCTCCGGAATGCCCACGCCGCTGTCTCGCACGGCCAGACGCACGCGGTCGGAGTCGCCGGACGTCTCGATGGTCAACGTGCCACCCCGTTGCTCCATGGCCGCCATGGCGTTGGAGATGAGGTTCGTGAGCACCTGGAGGATCTGGTCCCGGTCGACTTCGGCGATCGGATCGGCGAGGTTGTGCTCGACGCGGACCTCGACCTTGGCCGGGGCTTCGATGGTGCGCAGGGCCCGGTCGACCAGGTCCCGCAGATCGATCGGACTGCGCACGAGCTTGTTCTGGCGCGCGAAGTGCAGCAATCCGGCCACGATCTTCTTGCAGCGGTCGGCCTGCTCGACGATCATCCGCAGATCGGCGCCGGTGGGCGAGTCTTTGGGGCAGTCGTCCAGCAGCAAGTGGGCGTACATCAACACCACGCCCAGCGGGTTGTTCACCTCGTGGGCGATGCCCGCCGCCAACTGGCCCATGCTCGCCATCTTCTCGGACTGCACGAGGGCTTCCTGGGCGCTGGCCAACTGCTGGTTCGTGGCCTCCAGTTCCTTGACCACTTTGCGCAACTGATCGATCGTGTGGGGCAGGCACATCTCGCTTTCGGCCAGCCCCTTGACGATCGCCACGGCGTGCTCACGGCATGTGTCGTACCCGCAGGCGCCGCAATTCAGCTCGTCTTGCGGGGTGAACTTGCCCATCCGGGCCATGACTTCGTCCATGGCGTTGCGCGACGGGGTGGGAATGCGCTGGTCGTTGGCCACGAAGATCCGCGAGAGGTCCAGGTCCTCTGCCCGCTCCATGTCTTCGTGCCAGTGCCACTGGTCGAGCATCTCCATGCGGCGGCAGACGTACTGGCGGACCTTGCGGCGGCGCGCGAACAAGGGCAGATCGTTTTCGATCCCCGCCCCCATGATGCAGCCCTCGCAGCACAGGGCTTCGAGAAGCTTGGCCCCCAGGTCGCCATCGACGAACTCCTTGAGGGCTTCGAGCACGTGGCTTCGCCCTTGGGTGGCCACCACGTCGCCGGTCATTAGGTCTTCCTGGACGTTGGCCGCCTGGAGGATTCCGCGGCTCATTGCAAACAGCGCGCCGGAGCCGCCGTAGGGCGGGTCGAACTCGCTGTCCTCGGTGTTCTCCGCCGCGATCTGGCTCTCGGCCAGCATCCCGCGCAGCTCGGAATAGGTCAGGACGGCGTCGATCTCCCCGGCGATCGGGTCGCCCTCCGCCTCGGCTTTCTTGGCGATGCACGGTCCGATGAAAACCACTTTGATCTGCTCGCCGTAGAGACGCCGGGCCATCCGCGCCGTAGCCACCATCGGCGAAACGATGGGGGCCAGCTTGTGGACCATGTCCGGATAGTAGCGCTCGACGTAGCTGCACACGGCCGGACAGTTCGTGGCGATGTAGCGGTGCCCGTTCGACTCGGCCAGGAGCCGACGGTATTGCCTTGCCACCAGATCGGCGCCGAAGCTGACCTCGAGCACCAGCGAGAACCCCAGGGCCCGAAGCATGCCCACGACGTGCCGGTAGTCGGTCTCGGTGAATTCGGCCGGAAAGCTCGGGGCCAGGCACGCCGCCACGGCGTGCCCCGAGGCAATCAGTTCCTGCACGCGGCGGACGCTGCTTGCGACCTCTTTGGCGTGCTGCGAGCAAACCCGCACGCAGTTGCCGCAGGCGATGCAGCGCTCGGCCATCACCTCCGCCTGCCCGTCGGCGATGCGGATCGCCTTGGCCGGGCACTCCCGCACGCAGGTGTAGCACATGCGGCAGCGCTCCTTGATGGTGGTGATATAGGCGGCAACCATGGGAGTGGGAGATTTGTTGATTTGGAGATTTGTGGGGTGGGCCAGGCGGAGCGCGGGCCCACCATGGAGCGTTATGGTGCTTGCTTCAGGAGCGTTGTGGCGCTTCCGGTGGGACTGCGCTGCGATTGTCCCAGCCTACGTTTAATTCACACCAGGGCTTCGCGTTTCGTGTAGCTGGTGTGCAAGAGGTGGTGGCTTCGTTCTCCCAAGGGGCGTACCAGGTACTCGTCGTACAAACGCTGGACCGATTGATTCCTGTGGCTGACGCGGACCGACTCCTTGTCGTCGATCTGGTAGAGGGCTTGCATGCGGGAGCGGATCGCCTCGCGATCGGCCCCCAGCGGCTGGCCGCCGCCGCCGATGCACCCGCCCGGGCAACTCATCACCTCAATGAAGTGCAGGTCGTTTCGCCCGGCCTTGAGCTGGTCGAGCAACTTTGCCGCGTTGCCCAGCCCGCTGGCGACGGCCACTCCCAGCGAAATGCCGTTGATGTTGACCGCGGCCGATTTGACGCCTTCCAGGCCGCGTACGGCGGTCACTTCCAGGCTGCCCATTTCTTTGCCCGTGACGAGCCAGTGGGCCGTCCGGAGGGCCGCCTCCATCACCCCGCCGGAAGCCCCAAAGAGCTTGCCCGCCGCGGTCCGCTCGCCGAACGGAGAGTCGGCCAGATCGGGCTCCATGGTGCGAAGATCCAAGCCCCGCATGCGGATGATCTTGGCCAATTCGCGCGTGGTCAGCACGGCGTCGATGTCGGCCAGGCCGTGGCTGGCCATCTCGGGCCGGCCGGCCTCGAACTTCTTCGCCGTGCAGGGCATGATGCTCACGCTGTAGATCCGCGACGGATCGACCTTCTCGCGCTCGGCGAAGAAGCTCTTGGTGATCGCCCCCATCATCTGCTGCGGGCTCTTGCAGGTCGAGAGATTGCCGATAAACTCCGGATAGAACGTTTCCACGAACTTGATCCAGCCCGGCGAGCAACTGGTGAGCATCGGCAGCTTCCCGCCGTGGTTGAGCCGGTGGACCAGCTCGGAGGCCTCTTCCATGATCGTCAGGTCGGCCGTGAAGCCGGTGTCGAAGATGCGGTGAAAGCCCAACCGGCGCAGGGCGGCCACCATCAGGCTGTTCACGTCCGCCCCCGGCGGAAGCCCGAATTCCTCGCCGATGGTCACCGAGACCGCCGGGGCGTGCTGCACGACGACGAACTTGTGCGGGTCTGAGAGGGCGTCGAGCACCTCCTTGATCTGGCTTTGCTCGGTCAGGGCGCCGGTCGGGCAGACGTTGATGCACTGCCCGCAGTTGATGCAGCTCGACACGTTCATGCCTTCGTCGAAGGCGGTGCCGATCTTGGCCCGCGAGCCGCGTCCGATGAAGTCGATGGCCGCCACGCCCTGCACTTCCTCGCAGACCCGTACGCACTTGCCGCAGAGGATGCATTTGCCCGGATCGCGAACGATCGAGGGGCTCGACAGGTCGAGGTGGTGCCGCGTCTTGTCGCCGGCGAACCGCCGCTGCCGCACGCCGAGTTCCTGGGCGAGGTTTTGCAGGTCGCAGTTGCCGTTGCGCACGCAGTACAGGCAGTCGTCGGGATGGTTGGCCAGCAGCAGCTCGACGATCGTGCGTCGCGATTGCACGGCCCGCGGAGAATGCGTCTGCACTTTCATCCCTTCAGCCGCGGAGATGGCACAACTGGGTACCAGCCCACGCTGACCTTCGACTTCCACCACGCACATGCGGCAGGCGCCGCTGGCCGGCAGTCCGTCGATGTGGCAGAGCGTCGGCACGCGGACCCCCGCCTGGCGCAGCGCCGCGAGCAGCGACTGACCGCCATCCACTTCAACCGGTCGTCCGTTGACTTCGATATTAATCATGCCGATGGCCCTCTGCTCGATAACGATGTGCGTTTGGGTCTTAGGACTTAGGACTTAGGATTTGGTTCTCAGAGCTTCTGGTTCTAAGGACTTGTGTCTGGCAAAGACCTGAGATCTAAGACCCAAGACCTAAGCCCCAAGACCCCAGCCCTCTTGATGACAACTCCGCCGCTCCAGCCGGCCGCCACGGCTTTACCTCTTCAGAATCGCCCGCGGCCGTCACACGTCGAGGCAACTTCCACACCCGATGCATCTGTCGGGAACGATGTAGTGCGGTCCCTTGGGCG
>CAZFKF010000491.1:0-4856 GCA_964518805.1 uncultured Planctomycetaceae bacterium
CGTAGCCAGGTGGATGACCGCGTCGTGCCGCAGCACGAGCTTCTCCACTGCCGCGGCGTCGGCCAGATCGGCCTGGACTTCTTCGACGCCGGCCACCCCCACCGGATGGCGATGCCGCAGGCCGGTCACGTGGTATCCGGCTGCCAGAAGCCCTTCGCACACGGGGACGCCCAACTTGCCGCTCGCCCCGGTGACTAGCACATGCTTGATGCTCGGCATAACGCACCTTAGTCCTTGTACTCCATGAACTCGACCACGGCGCCGTCGGGCGTCTGGTAAAAACCCACCACCGCCATGCCCGCGTCAAACGGCTCCAAGAGCACCTTCAGCCCCTTGGCGCACTCTTCGATGCTGTCGACCCGGAAGGCCACGTGGGGCATCTCGCGCACCGGGCCGGTGACCGGAGTGTCGGGCTCGAAACGCAGCCATTCGATATGATGGGGGTGTTTGCGAAAGTCGGTGACCCACACCTTGGTCGCCTCCACGTAGATCTCGTCGGCCTTCTTCTCGGTCGTGATCATTCCCAAGTGATCGAACTGCATTCCCATTTCTTCCCCCTTCCTTCACACGTTCCGCGTTTGGCCACCGCGCTCGTGCGTTTCGATCATCGCGCGCGGACGGCCGGCAACAAGCGCTCGGCATTCTTGTAGTAGACCTTTTCGAGCACGCCGTCGGGCAGGTCGAGCCCAAAGATCCGCCACCGCGTGTACACGCCGAAGCGCCCGATATAGTCCGGGTACTCGAAATACTCGTCGCGCGTCTCCAGAAACCGGAAGTAGCAGCGGTAGGCCTCCGGAGAGACCGGCATGTCGAGCCCGAACAGGATCCGGTCCTGGTACTTGATGAAGAAATCCCGCGCGGTGTACGGCTGACGCCCGAGTTCGTCGATTCGGGCGGAAAAGTCGATCACCACGTTCGGATAGGCGTCGAGCCATTGGCCCACCGACGCCAGGTCCTCGGGCAAGTTGGCCACGTGTGGCAGCAGGAACGTGGTCTGCGGGTGCTCGGCAATCATTCGGTTCCGCTGTTCCAGCAGGTCCCACTTGGAGAAATGCGACCCGACGAAACTCCAGCCGGGAAACTCGCGCAGGGTCAGGTAGTGTTCGTTGCGGGCGTCGATCGGCTGAAAGAAGGCGACGGGATCGGACACGTGGATCAACACGGGAATACCCAACTCGCCCGCCCTGCGCCAGATCGGATACAGCCGCCGGTCATCCACGCGAAGCATGGCCCCGTCGCGGTCGCGGAATCGCAGTCCCAACTCCTTGGTCACCTTGAGCCCGCAGGCCCCCTTGGCCACGTCCTCTTCGAGGTGCTCGATGCAGCGTTGGGCGAAGCCGTCATCGTTGATAAGGACGGGGTCGTCCCATTGGGCAAAGTCGGACATGGTCAGCGCGGCGAACCGTCCCGGATAGCGCGCGACATAATGCTCCAGGAAGTAATCGATGGGGCGTCTCGCGATCGTGTACGTGTTGTTCTCCAACGGGAGTGTCGTGTTGCCGGTCACATTCACCCAGACCCGCACCCCGACGGCGTCCATGACCTCGATCAACCGTTCCGGCGGCAGTTCGCCGAAGAGGTGATTGTGGGCATCGATCACCGGAAAGCGGGCACGCTGCGGAATGCGCGAGGCAACCTTCAAGAGCACCGTGGGACGGAAATCCTTGAGGAGCACGTCGTCCATCTTGTGTCTCGCTTTCGGGCGGGCGCCGTCTGCCCTCACGAATGCCCCTGGCAACCCTACGGCAACACCGCCTCGATGCCGGTCATCTTACAGAAGTCCACCAGGTCCGCATAGAGTTGTGGGCCGTAGCCCAGACAGGCGTATTCGTTCGTCCAGTTCTCCAGCATGGCGTCGATGTCACCGTGGGCGGTCACGAAGCCGTGCGGCCAGAAGGGAATGCCGCATTCGAGCTTGCGTCTTTCGAGTTGGTCGGCCGGAGGCTCGAACATCGAGGCCCGGGTGATGACCATCGTGAAGCGGCCGTCGACGCGGCCCAACCGGGCCAGCACCCCTTCGCCGACTTTGCAGACCAGATGGATCGACAGCCCGCCCGCCTCGCCTTCGGTGGGGATGCCGTGTTCGGCGAAGCCGGCCGGGCCGAGTTTGCCGGCCAGCGATGGCGGGCAGGCCCCGTCGCCGATGATCTTGATCTCGCGGTTCTTCTTGTCGATGTGCTGCAAGTCGCCGTAGTAGACCGGCTCGCGGCTCAGCTTGGTCAACAACAGCACGGTCATCGCCGTGTTGAAGTCGCCCAGAGTCGACGTGCCGTAGCCGTCCTCGAGCATCATGCTCTGGGCGAAGCACGACGCGCTGTAATCGTCGCCCATGCCGGGGAACGACTGGATCGTATAGAAATCCCAGCCGTTGCGTTCCACCAGTTTCTTGATGGCCAGGTAGAGCCGGATCGAGCGCTCGTTGACCACGTTCGCGCCCGGCAAGGCGCCGAACAACTGCCGGATCCGCGGCTGGAGGGCTTCGAGTTCGGCCGGTTCGACCGCGTTGGCCGTGCGAATCAACTCGGTCGTGTCGCGGCTGTCGATGTCGACGCCGAAGATCTTCATCCACTGGCTCGGGTCGGCCACGCCGCAGGTCTGGCCCATGCCGCGGCCGCCGAACGTGCCGATCGTCGACATGTTGAGCCAGTTCTTCAAGTGTGCGGCCCGGCAATAGCTCACGATGCGATCGACTTCCGCCGGGTCGTCGGCCGCGCCGTAGACGAACTTGTGCGGGATGCCCACTTCCATGAGCGCCCCGTGCATGACCAGCCCTCCCACCGGCCGCCACCCCTGCGAGCCGGGATGCGTCCACAAGAGCACGCCGCGCCCGGTCATGGCGAAATCACGAATGGCCGCAATCATGTGTGCGGCCCAGACCCAGGTTCCAGAAAACAGCACCACGCAATCGATCCGCTCGTCGTCCTTCATGCGTTTCATCGCGGCGGCCGCTTCGGCCTTGGTGGCCACCACCACGTCATGCACGACCAGGTCCACGCCGCGGTCGGCCAGGGCTTTCTTGGAACGGGCCACGAGCCCGTCGTCGATAAACGGCTGGCCCATGGGGTCTTTCAAGCCGTCCTTGTGAACGCCGTACACAATGAATCCAACAGTGGGGCGAATCATGGAGAGTGTCCTTTCTGTCGCGGAGGGCAGAGCGTGGAATGCGGCGAAGCGAATGGATAGACGGGGTGAACCCGTTTCATCTCCCTAGAACGTCCGCCGCCCTCCGCCATCTGCCATCTGCCCTCGAGTCTCGTTCCACTTCCTCATCCACGGATACAATTTCTGGTATGCCTCGAATCGTTCGCGGTATGCGGCGGCGCGGGCCGGGTTGGGCTCGACCGCCTGTTGGGGCTTGACCCACGTGTCGACGAGGTCCTGACTCCGGGCACCCGTGTCGGCGGCGCAGGCCAAGAGGGCCACGCCCAGGCAACCCGCTTCGGTCACGGCCAGCGTGGTGATGGGCCGGTCGAGCACGTCGGCCTTCAACTGGGTGAGGGCCGCGTTCTTCGCGCCCCCGCCAATGGCCCGAAACTCGCGGATCCGCAGCCCGGCCCGATCGAGAATCTCGACATTCAGCCGCATTTCCATGGCCACGCCCTCCAACAGGGCGCGGAGTACCTGTCCGCGGGTGGTGCTCAGTCGCAGCCCGAGGATCGCCCCCGGCACCTCGGCGTCGAAATACGGCGTACCGGACGGCGTGAAATACGGCAGAACGGTCAGGTCGGTCGGATCGGCGGGCATATCGCGCAGGAGCAGTTCGTAGGGATCGGCCCCAGTCTGCCGGGCCTGCTCCTGCTCGATCTGTCCCCACTGATCGCGGAACCAACGCAGGAGATTCCCCCCGGTGAGGCTGAAAGCCACGGTGGTGTACATGCCCGGCACGGCATGGTCGTACGTGCAGAGATTGCTCTGCATCAGATTGCCGGCGAAGATCGGCTCTGCAAAGGCGGGGCAGATGCACTCGACCGTGCCCGTGGCGTACATCGCCGCCCCAGGCACGACCACGCCCGCCCCCAGCGCCCCGCACGGCTGATCGTGCCCGCCGGCAACCACCTTGACACCCTGCGGCAGGCCCAACTCGGCCGCCACGCTGAGCGATACCTCCCCCACCACGGTGCCCGACGGGACCGCCGGGGCCAATCGCGACGGGTCCAACCCGACCGCCGACAGAATGTCCGCCTCCCATTCGTGGCGGCGGACGTTGAACAACATGGTCCGGCCGGCCAGCGGCCAGCTAATGGCCGGTTCGAGGCCCAATCGGGCCTGCAACAGTTCCTCGAAACAGTAGAACTTCGCGGCCCGCGACCAGACCTCGAGCCGTTGATCGCGGAGCCAAAGCAGCTTGAACAGGGTGAACATTGGGTGCGGCGTATGGCCGGTCAGTTCGTAGAGCCGCTCGACGCCGAACGCGCGGCTCCAGTCGTTGGAAATCGTCGCAGCGCGCGCGTCGGACGAGACCATGCCGTTGCCCAGGTAACCGCCGTCGCGGCTGACCGGAGTGAAGGCTTCACCTTGGCAGGTGATCCCGATTGCCCGCACCGGATCGCCGGGACACTGGCCGGCCGCCTCGCGAATGACTTCGAGACAGCATTGGATGACGCGCGTCGAATCGAGTTCGGCCCAGCCTCGCTCGGGCGACAGAAGCGGGTACTCGCGGTAGGCGAGCGTCACCAACCGGCCGTCGCCGCTGAAGACGCCGGCCTTGCAGCCGGTCGTTCCGATGTCGATGCCCAGATAACTCACGTCGATCCCTTCCCAGCAATGCTCCGGGCAACGGCGGTGTGTGGCATGCCGTCGCAAGGAGTCGGCATGTTCGCTCGCCGCCATGCCGACCCGCGGCCAAAGCCGCGTGA
>CAZFKF010000492.1:0-4849 GCA_964518805.1 uncultured Planctomycetaceae bacterium
CTCCCCTTCCAGGCCCGCCTTGCAGTCTGGTCAGCTCGTGACTGCCGTGCTGGTCGATGAAAAGACGCAGAAAGGTGGATGGAAGGCCCGACTTGCACAAGGCGACCCCATGGCCGGAGCGATCCAGAATTTCGCAGACTTACCGGGCGACGCCGCCGCGGGCCAGCAAGTGTCGCTAATCCTGCAGACAATCAGCCAGGCGCCCGACGGATCGATCCGCGCCATTCAGTTCCGCTGGCCCACGGATGCAGACAAGGCACGATTGGCGGCGAAACCGTCTGGCCCACCACGAGGTCCCCGGCG
This sequence comes from uncultured Planctomycetaceae bacterium, assembly GCA_964518805.1. Classification (GTDB taxonomy): domain Bacteria; phylum Planctomycetota; class Planctomycetia; order Pirellulales; family Thermoguttaceae; genus CALFBP01. The sequence goes on from CAZFKF010000492.1 coordinate 304, forward strand.
TAGGTAGGCCGAGACCGCTATCTGGTGAGAATCGGAAAACCGACGTTGCCCAGCCACCTGGAGTCACCGCGAATGAAGACACTCCTTTGTCTGCTGTCGGACCAGCACGTTCCGAACCTGCTGGCAGTGCATCATTTTCAGCCGGATCGGCTGGTCCTGGTCGAGTCTGCCGGCATGCAGCGCAAGCGAGCGTCCGTGAACTTGCTTGCAGCCCTCAAACTCGGCAAGTTGGATTACCACGATCGCTGCCGTGTCCAGACGCTGGCGGACGAGAACGACCTGGAAGCGATCCGACGCTGCCTGTGCGACGTGCTCGAGCAGGAACATGCCGACGAATGGATCGTCAACCTGACGGGCGGAACGAAGCCGATGTCGATCGGCGCCTACGACATCTTCCTACAACAACCTGCCCGGCTGATCTATGCGGCCGTCAACCAACCGGACCGCTTCCTGGATTTTCGCGGCCGAGATCCAGAAACATGCTCCTACCGCCCTACGATCGAGGAGTTTCTGGCCGGCTACGGCTTCCAGTTCCCGCGGGCGCTGAAAGACATCCTCGACGAAGAGAACATGCTCCGTTTTCTGCCGCGCCTGGCCCAACAGAGTACCAGACGCTGCCCCGACGGCCCACTGCGACTGTGCCTCACCTCCGCGAAAGCTGAGCGGGATTGGTGGAGCCAAGCCCGTCGTAAAGGCGTCCGCATCGAGGCGGGTGAAGTGACCATTCCCGACGCTTTGGTTCGCAGCGAAGTCTGCCGGGCTTTCCAGCTCTCCGCCCAGGAAGAGCATGTGACCGGCCACTTGAGTAACCGCGGGGCAAAATTCCTTACCGGCGGTTGGCTCGAGGTCCTGCTTTGGGACCTTCTCACCCGCCACCAAGACGCGTTGCAGGCGTGGGACGTCCGCCTCGGTCCGGAAATCCGACACGCCTACTCCCAGGTGAACAACGAGTTCGACATTGCGTTCATGCACGGCTACACGCTGTCCTGGATCGAATGCAAGTCAGGCACCCAGGAGCACGACCCCAAGGCCGACATCCTCTACAAGGTGGAGGCGGTTACGCGGCAGATCGGAGCACTCCGTGCCCGGGCTTTCTTGGCGACCACGGGCCAAAACATCCTCGACACCGGTCGCGATGGCCAGCTGCGCGTAAAGCCGCACATTGAACACCGGGCGTCACTGTACCAATGCCGCATCCTGACGCGGCAGCAGCTCCAACAATTGGCCGAGAACCCGGACGACGCGGACTTGGTCCGCCGCACCTTCTTCCCCACCCCTACGGAGTGAGGCTCGATGACCGAGGCACTCGAAACCGTCGTCTACTCGATCGGCGTCACGGAACCGATTACGCCCGCCGAGCCGCTGCCTGCAGTGCCTCCCATTCGCCGCGGCGCGTTGGTGGTTGTCGAAGGGCGGGCACCGATTTGGCGGTACGGCATGGCACTGCACCGCCTGCATGGCTCTCCGGCAGCCGCCGTGGCCGTTTACGACCCGCGACTGGGAGCCGTTGTGGTCGCCTCCCATAGCCCCCGATTTGCCGAAGGCCAGGTGATCGACATCGACCTCCCGGGAGAGCACATGGCATCCACATAGAGATTGCGGCGCATGTAGGCCCGCGTGCCGCTCTGGCGGCACTCAGTTCTTTGACAATTCGACAATAGATCGTGGATCCGTGGGCCCAACGTCAAGCCGCGGGAGCCTGCGTCTTTTCGGACGCCGGCTCCCGCGGCGGTGCTACCGTTTGTCACGCCGCGTGGGCGCGATACGTAGTACACTGTGCTGCCGAACCACGGACCTTGTCAGCAGGACGCGCTTCCGCTTGTTCCTTTCCGATCGAGGCGAATATGATCTCCGCGGATCTTCCGGCCGAAGTTGTTGAAGAACCACCGGAGCTTATCCCGGTGTCAGTCCTTCACGAGTTCGCCTACTGCCCCCGTCTCGCGTACCTTATGTGGGTCCAGGGAGAGAGCGGCGAGAATGTTGACTTGCTGGATGGACGGTTCGTTCATCGGCGAGTTGACGAACCGTCCCCCGCGGAGGTCCCGACGGCAGCTGAGTCTGCTGGGGAGTCTTCGCCGGCGCGCGAGGTGATTCACGCGCGGTCTGTAACCCTATCGGCGTCTCGCGAGGGCCTGATCGCACGGCTCGACCTTGTTGATCTGCAAGCCGGCATCGCCCTGCCCGTCGAGTACAAACGTGGGCGCGTGCCGGACGTGCCGGAAAACGCGTGGGAGGCGGACAGAGTCCAGGTCTGTGCCCAAGGTCTAATTCTCCGCGAAAACGGCTATCTCTGCGAAGGCGGAATCCTCTATTACGCCGAGTCGCGGCGCCGAGTGTCGGTGCCGTTCGACGACGCGCTCGTCGATCGTACGCGCGACCTGCTGAACCAGGTTCGGCGGATCGCCAAGCAGAAGATCTCGCCCCCACCCTTGGTCGACAGTCCGAAATGCCCTCGTTGTTCGCTCGTTGGCATCTGCCTTCCGGACGAGACGACACTGCTCCAATCTTCGGATCGTTCCGACAGCCTTGGGGAAGTCCGCCGGCTCGTGCCGGCCCGCGACGATGCCCTGCCGCTTTACGTTCAGCATCAGGGTGCAACGCTGGGGAAGACGCGCGAGGAGCTCGTCATCAAGCAGAGCGGAGATGTTCTTCGCCAGGTCAAGCTCAAGGACGTTTCGCAGGTGTCGATCTTCGGCAATGTCCTGGTGACCGCCCCGGCGCTTCGGGAACTGGTTGCGGTCGGAATCCCGATTTGCCATTTTTCCTACGGCGGCTGGTTTCACGCGATTACCAGTGGCTTGCCCCACAACAACGCCGAGTTGCGCATCTCCCAGTTTCGTCTGGCGGACACCCCGAGCCGGGCCCTGGCAATGGCGCGCCGGTTCGTCCACGGCAAGATCAAGAACTGCCGCACCATGCTTCGTCGCCATCTTGCTGCCGAGGAACGGTCGGAAATCGATGCTCTGGCCCGTCTCGCGCGGCGCGCCTTTCGCACCGAGGACAGAACCACCCTTCTCGGTGTCGAGGGCATGGCCGCGAGACTCTATTTCGCTGGCTTTTCGAGGATCATGAAGCCGGACCTGCCGTTCGACTTCACGCATCGCAACCGGCGGCCACCGCGCGACCCCGTGAATGCTCTGCTGAGCTACCTCTACGCCGTCCTGGTGAAAGAGGCGGTGCTGGCCCTGCTGGCCGTAGGTTTCGACCCGATGGTGGGCTTCTACCATCAGCCACGCTATGGCCGCCCGTCCCTGGCGCTTGACATCGCTGAAGAATTCCGGCCGCTGTTGGTCGACTCGGTCGTCCTGACATTGCTGAACCATGCCGAGATCCAAGCCAAAGACTTCGTGTGCCGCGCTGGGGCTGCAGCCCTCACCCCAACCGGACGCAAAGCGGTTCTTGGGGCGTTCGAGCGGCGCATGGAGACGCTGGTCACGCATCCCCTGTTCGGCTACCGGGTCAGCTACCGTCGCGTGTTGGCGATTCAGGCGCGCCTCTTGGCTCGAGCTGTTCTCGGCGAACTCGACCACTATCCGAGTTTTTGCACCCGATGACCGACTCCCCGATTCGGCACAAGGACATCTTCATGCGTAATGTCTACTTGGTTGGCTACGACGTGGCCGATTACAAACGCTTGCGTAAGGTGTATAAGAAGATGTGCGGGTACGGCGATCCGCTGCAGTACTCGGTGTTCCGTTGCGAACTGTCTCCGGCGGAGAAGCACCTCATGAAGGAGGCTCTATGGAGACTGCTCGACTGGAACGAAGACCGTGTGATGGTTGTCGATCTGGGGCCGGCCAACCGCCGCGGCGATCGTTGCGTCGAGTTCTGGGGAAAACCGCGAGTGGCGATCCCCATCCGGCAGGCGGTCATCGTGTAGGTCCGGGGTATTTCCAAACACGCGAACCGTCCGGTGGTGCACAAAACCCGGTGGTTGCTCGCAATGCCTAAGTTGCTATACGCGAAAGAGATACGAAAGCAGGCCTTTTTTCGCGATGCTCGTCCGTTCCGTGTTGTCGGGGTCGCTCGAAAAGGTTATCTTAACGTCTTGCGGCGATGTGGGTTGCGACCCGCAGCCTGCCCACGTCCGTACGATCGTGGCCCTCTTGAAACGTAACGGCACGGGAAGCGTAAGCCGCCGCGTAAGTCGCCTGCCCACGTCCGTACGATCGTGGCCCTCTTGAAACTCAAGCAGCAGGCCGCGATTCCAGAGAACAGAATCAGCTGCCCACGTCCGTACGATCGTGGCCCTCTTGAAACAATCATGGCTGACGTTCTGCAATTCCAAGCCGATATCCTGCCCACGTCCGTACGATCGTGGCCCTCTTGAAACGTCCCCTGTGGACATGCTCCGCCAACTGGACCAGCTTCCTGCCCACGTCCGTACGATCGTGGCCCTCTTGAAACTTACCAGCGCGTCGAGTTCCTTGACGGCCTCGACGGGCTGCCGACGTCCGTACGATCCTGCCCCTCTTGAAACGTGACCGAGCAACCGGTATACGTTCGGCGAGATCGGCCTGCCCACGTCCGTACGATCCTGTCCCTC
>CAZFKF010000493.1:0-4844 GCA_964518805.1 uncultured Planctomycetaceae bacterium
ACATATAGCCGACAGTCCTGGATGCCGCTGCCGGAATAGGCCTTTCGGCACGCGGCAAAGTGCTGGTGAACTTCTAGCTTGTAACCGGGCATAGGTGGATAGGTGATGAAGAACCTCGTGGTCGAGAAGTAAAGCTTGACTCCAAACCGACGGAGTTTCTCGTCCAAAGCATCAACGGCCGTCGACGCAGCATACACGGTACCGCGGATCTCAATATCGCAATCCGCGAATATATTGCACAGATCATCCGGAGGCACGATGGTACAGTTGGTCGGCACCCATAACCGTTCAATTCGGTCATGGTACTTTTCGTGGATGTATTGTAGCAATTCACCCAACTGCGGATGCAGGAATGGTTCACCGCCGGACACGGAAAAGTGTGCTACCGAAGTGAACACTGAAAAGAACAAATCCACATCGCGCTTCAGCTTCTCGATGGCATAGTGCTGCCTGTCCTGGATGTATGGCTGATAGTTCAGGCAGTACTTACAGTTCAGCGTACATTTCGTAGTCGCAATGATGGCCACGTTGACGGGAGCTTTAATCGAAGGCATTGGCAACTCTCCATGGTGCGTCTTTAGCTTTGTACACGCCGGTCGCCTTCTTCTGATTGTAAACGGCCAGTGCTGGTGCCCAGTCGTAGTTGGGCCGTGGATGCATCTGATGCAGCCCCAGCGTTGTTGACCAAACTGGAGTGAGCCCGAGTCCTTTGATCAAGCAGTCGGCATGCCAGTTATCGTCGTATCCGGCCGTAACGAAATCCTCATCGTATTTGAACTGTCGCAGATTCTAAGTCGGTCAAACGGCGAGATTCAGGCAGCTTTCCACGTTATCCAGTAATTGACACAGGTCGGCCTTTGTGGCCGACTCGGGGTTAATTGTGTTCTCGAGGATTGCCGCACGCAGGATACGGAGCATATGAGCCAGCGACCATTCCGTGTCCCACGGGCCGAAACGTCGGCGCGCGGCCTCTGCTTGCGGCAGGGTGTGACCCTCCGTGATGTACCACAAGCTGATCACGCTTTGCATCAACCACACCCACGGCGACAGCTTTTCGACGCTCTGGCGGCACCAGTGTTGCGGACTTTGGATCTTCATCACCTGCTTGCTCGCTTTGAAGGCGACCTCAATAGGACTTAGCGAACTTAGAGTCGCAGTAAAGGCTCTTCTTTCCCGTGGAATAGGCATGGACGTTTTCCTCGAACTTGCCTCCAAAGATGTTGCGACGACGCTGTTCGTCCTTCCACCGTCGATATTCAGGAGCCTCTGCGGTCTCCCCGGGATCGTCAGGCGCCAGACTGGCGCCATCGATGGCGGGGGCTTTGCCGGAAGGTAGGTGCAGACCGATGTCCTCATCCGCCATGTAGGCATTGAGCAGACCGGCGATGGACACGCGCACGCCGTAATCGGCATCCTCCTCACCGTAAAGCCCGTAGTCTTCGCACCAGCAACCCAGGCACCGTTCGGTCCGTTTCGGGATCAAGGCGCACGCCCCGCCGATGTTACCACTGGCTTTGAGGCGAAAGCGGACGCCGTTCGACTCCTGGAGCGGGTAGCTCACCGGCTCGAAGTTGTAGCCGAGGACTCCGATCTGCGGGACGGCATCGATGACGCGGATCATGTTTTCCAGCCAGTCTGGCTTCCGGATGACGATGTCGTTGTCGACCTTCAGATAGTACTCGGCGGCGGGCTCCTGCCGCCAGGCCAGGTTGGACGCTTTGGCGACGCCCACATTCTCGTCCAAAAGGATCAAGGTCTTGATGATGCCCTTGGTTTTCAATTCCCGGAGGTACTGGCGTGTCCCGTCGTGGCTGGCGTTATCAACGACTGTCAGCACGTGGGGATACCGGGTGTACTGGAGCAGTCCGTCGATCGCACGTTGGGTGTAGGCCAGGCGATTGTAGGTGACCATGCCGAGGTTGACAAAGCCGTGAGCCGCGACCGATCCTGGGAATTGGTAGTTGCGGATATAGTGCTCGAGCGGTTTCGGCTGCGGGAACTCGGCGCGGAATGTGTCCTGCACTCTTCTCGCTTCCTGCATCGTCAATTCGAGCGCTGAATTACAAATTCCGGTCGGGTTTTCAAAGTAGAGCCCGAGAAACTCCGGGATATGTCTCATCGGGAAGAAGGCAGCAAGCCGGCACCAAAACTCATAGTCGCCTGCGGCTCTGAAGCTCTCGTCGAAGTACCCCACTTGCTCGTGCAGGGACCGCCTCCACATCGGCTGAGGACCCATGTGGCAACCTGAGAGCATCATTTCCCGGCTGTAATCCGGCCGTATGTGGTATCCGCAGCGCAAATGGGACGCAAATGTCTGGTGCTTGAAGTTGGTGACAAAAACATCGCCATAGACGAGCGCCACGTTCGGCTGTTCGTCCAGATGTTTGGCCATGGTTTCAAGACTATCCTGCCGGTGGCGGTCATCCGTGTTGGCGTTGGTCAGGTATCGTCCCCGCGACCGCCGTATGCCGCGGTTCCATGCGGCATAGATTCCTTCGCGCTCTTCCGTTCGGATGTAAGCAATCCGGCTATATCGGGCCTGGAACTCGCGCACCACAGCCTGCTCGTTCTGGTCGGAACCGCTGTCCACCACAATTACCTCCAACTGGCCTTTTCGGTAGAGCGTCTGGCCAACCAAGTCCTCGAGGCAACCCCGAATATGCTCTTCCGAGTTGTATGTGGAGACGATCGCGGAAACAGTGAGCCCGCCGGCATCGGCCGAAAGAACAAGTGCTGGCGTGATTCCAAACTGAGCGTCCAGTTCCACGATGTCGTCCCTTGAATTGTTTTCAGTCGTTGCTGGAGAAGGAATGGAATTCACCCGGTACCTTGACCCACTTCTTTCTCGAACAGGAGGGCCTTTACTCCCGACGCGCATTCTCAATCCGGACTACGGCGCTCGTGCTAAACTGCCAACGTACAACGTATAAAGCCCCGAGCATCTACTGCGCTTCCCCGTCGGACATCATGGTCCACCAAAACCCCCCGCCCACCAATGACCGGCCCTCCAGATTCGGACAGTTCCAAACCTCATCGAGGACCGCATTCAAATGGGGCACATGGCAGCAATAGTATGCTGGCAGTTCAACTCGACATAGAGAACCGCCGAGCAGATAACAGGCCAACAGATACTGCTCATTGTAGCAACGTGTGACCCATTCCGGAGGGTAGTCATGCGGGAGGAAGATGTCGTGCACACCGACGAGAACACCGGGTTTCAAGCGTGGAACGACCTCCGTGAAGAAGACAGTCGCATCACTATTTTGAAATGCCCGATGCGAGCCATCGCAAAACAGCACGTCCTTGTCGGTCAGCCTGTCAAAGAGCGAAAGGTCACAATCCTCGAGGCGCGCGCGGATCGTCGTGTCGCAAATGGCATCGATGCCAACGCGAGGCTCTGGGTCGATGGACACGATGCTCGTTCGGAGTTGTTGCTCGCGTATCGCCCGCCGGGCGAACATCGTGGAATAGCCAGACCCTATTTCCAGGTACATCCCCGGATTGCGTTCCGCCAAGAAACCGTAAATACTCACCCCGTCAAATGGAGGCATCGCGTCATTCCACCAAAACGGCTCCCCACGAACAGTCTCGTGCGCCGGGATCGCCTTAAGACATTCCGCATAGCCGAGAAAGGAACGGAGATGCGCCGCGTAACGTGCCTCATGTACCTCAAGAATGCGGTGTAAGTATGAGTGAGTGGCTTTCCCGTGTCCATAGCGAGGACGCATATCGACGCTATAGTCACAGCGTACGGTTTCGTCCAACAGCACGCCCCGTAGTGTCGCTTGTGTCATACCACACCCCCTTAGTGCCAAGTGATAGGAATAGTGACAGGAGAACAGCCCTGCCCCTTTTCCCATCCCATCGTCGCGACCCACTGCCGCTATCCAAACTATCCTAGTGCTTTCGGCGCGCAGGCCAAGATGAGAAATGGAGCCATGCAATACAAGGTTCTGTGCGAGAAGTTGCGAGGCCACTACGCACACTGCGGGATCACGGGCAGCAGCTCCGCGATCGCTCGTTTTCGCTACGAAGTCTTGTCGCTGCAGCGGAAGAGACTGTTTCGATGGCGACGGGCGTGACCGGGGACCTTCGACTGGTTTGGACGTCGCCTCAATCGCTGTCCCCTGCCATCGACGGGCGGTTCACTCGGTCTGCCTCGCTGGAAATCCGCGACGTGAAGTCTGCTTTCGGCTCAGTGTGTGCCTATTCCGCGACGAGATAGCATTCGCAAATCGAAACTCCGCTTATACGAGTCGCCTGGGAAACGAACGACAGCCCCTTGTGGACGCTGCCTTCAATTGTCCAATTGCTGCCGACTCTCTCGCACAACGCAATCGCCTCTACGATGCAACCATCTCGCGAAGCTTGCCGAAGTGCAGTCTTGAAGACCGCACGAAAACCAGGTATGTCAACGTCATACTGATACTTTATATCCTCTGCAGGGTACTCGAGAATGTCAGCAACGCGTTTCAAGAGCTTGGCCGCTTTTCGCTCCTGATCCGTGCTGAACCACAAGATCCAGAGACATCGCATTCATCACCATCCGTGCTTTAGGGGAACTCTGAGCAGACGTTTCGAATATTCATATGCGTGTGAGCGAGCACCAGAACCAGGGGGCGGCCGGGGGGTTAGCTGGGTGTCCGCTTGACGGCGCGACGATGGGCGCGGCGGGAGTGCTGGGCGGCGGCGCGGTCGCGGCGCTCGTCGGCCCGGTAGGTGCGGATGGCATCCGGGTGCGAGGCGGCCCAGCGGTCAGGACGCAACGAGGCGTAGTCGGTGCTGCCGGCAAGCAACTGGTCCAGCACGTCCTTCACGTAGGCCCACACGTCCAGGTCGTTGCG
>CAZFKF010000494.1:0-4820 GCA_964518805.1 uncultured Planctomycetaceae bacterium
GGGAAGGAGAGACTGCGTTTCAGGATCGGCGAAACGGACGTTGTATTCCAGGACCTTGGGGCCTTGGTTGGTGATCATCAACCCGCCGTACAACACGCCGCGGAAGGGCCGCCGTGCCCGCTTCATGGCGTGGATCGTGGGCACGAAGATGTGCTCTTCGATCCAAGGGAGCATTTCGGCGGTGACCAGCGGGGCTGGGGAGTAGGCGCCCATGCCGCCGGTGTTGGGACCTGCGTCGCCGTCGAAGGCCCGCTTGTGGTCCTGGGCTGGGGGCAGCGTGACCAAGTTGCGCCCGTCGGTGATGGCCAGCACGCTGGCCTCCTGGCCGTGAAGCCGCTCTTCGATCACCAGCCGGTCGCCCGCCGTGCCGAAAACCTTGTCCTGGGCGATCTGCTTGACGGCGTCGATGGCCTGATCGCGGTGGTCGCACACGAACACGCCTTTGCCGGCGGCCAGCCCGTCGGCCTTGACCACGATCGGCACGTCCTCGCGCTCCTGGAGGAAGCGGATCGCGCTGCCGGCATCGCGGAAGGCGTGGTAGTCGGCGCTGGGAACCGCGGCGCCGCGGAGCATGTCCTTGCAGAACCCCTTGCTGGCCTCGAGTTCGGCGGCGGCCTTGCTCGGACCGAAGACGCGGAGCTTCTCGCGCTCGAAGGCGTCAACGATTCCAGCGGCCAAGGGGGCCTCAGGCCCAACCACGGTGAGCCGCACGTCGTTCTCTTTGGCGAACTGGACTAGCGCGGCAACATCCGTGGGCGAGATATTGACGTTCTCACCGTCGGCCGCCGTACCGGCGTTGCCGGGAGCGCAAATGACCCGCTTCACCCGCGGACTCTGAGCAATCTTCCATACCAAGGCGTGTTCGCGCCCGCCGTTGCCGATGACCAAAACGTTCATGACTTTCCGTAGCTTGGCTTTCCAAAACCGGGCGGTCTACTTGGGAGGACTTGCCCGCACCTGGTCGGCTCGCGAGAGCCAACCGACGACAGACGGATTCTACGGTGGATTGTGCGGCGGCGGAAGTGGTCGCGATGGCCCCGCCGAAGAGTGGTTGACACCGGCTACGCCGGCGACCATAACGGAATTTGGAGGGGGGATGCGTCATGCAGGGCTCCGACGAAGATGTCCACACCGGTCCGCCGCCCGCCGTCGACCGCAAGCGACGGGGTTTGTTACGCGCTATGTTCGGCTCGGCCATGGGAATCGGGTTCAGCGCGTTGGGGCTGGCCAGCGGACTCTGGGCCGCGGCCACGGCCCGCTTCATGATGCCCAACGCGGTCACCGAGCCGCCCAACCGATTCAAGGTCGGCCACCCTTCCGACTACCCGTCCAACACCGTCGAGGTGAAGTACAAGCAGCGTTACGGCGTGTGGGTTGTGCGCGGCGCCTATCGCGGTACGGAGCAGATTTTCGCCCTGCGAACCACCTGTACGCATCTGGGCTGCATCACGCTCTGGCAGCCGGCCGAGCAGCGGTTCAAGTGTCCCTGCCACGGCAGCGGGTTCAGCGCCGACGGGATGAACGTCGAGGGACCAGCCCCGCGCCCCTTGGAACGCTATGCCATCCGCATCGCCGAGGACGGCCAGTTGGAGATCGACAAGAGCAAGACCTACCAGCAAGAACTCGGCCAATGGAACGATCCGGGGTGCTTCGTGCAAGGATGACGCATGTCTCTCCGCGATCGAATCCGCAACTCGCAGTTCTGGAAGAGCGTCTTCCGGCATCCGACGCCGGTGGATCGGCGGAACCGCATCCTGGTGGTGGTCACGAACCTGATCCTCCACCTGCATCCGGTCGCCATCCCAAAGCATGCCGTGCGTCTGCGGTTTACCTGGTGCATGGGCGGGATCACGTTCTTCCTGTTTCTGGTCGAGACGATTACCGGCGTGCTGCTGATGTTCTACTATCGTCCGACCGTCGAGTGGGCCTACAACGACATGCTCGCCTTGCGCGATGTGGTGTCGCTGGGCGTGCTGCGCGAGATCCACCGCTGGGGCGCGCACGCCATGGTCATCACGGTCTGGCTCCACATGCTCCGCGTGTTCCTCACCGGCAGCTACAAGCCGCCGCGGGAGTTCAATTGGGTGATTGGCGTAGTCCTCTTGACGCTCACCCTGCTGCTTTCCTTCACCGGGTACTTGCTGCCATGGGACCAGTTGTCGATGTGGGCCGTGACCGTCGGCTCGAACATGGCCCGGGCCGTCCCGCTGGTGGGCCACGAAGGGCCCGGCCAGCAAGTCCTCACGCTCGACGGCATCGACATGATCACCAGCGGCTCCGATTCCCGTTATGCGCTGCTCGGGGCGCGGTCGGTCGGCGAGGAGACGCTGAACCGCTTCTACGTGCTGCACTGCGTCGGCATTCCGCTCGTGGCCGGCTTCCTGATGGCCGTTCACTTCTGGCGCGTGCGCAAAGACGGCGGAATCAGCGGACCGTTGTGACGGGGGGAGAAGAAAGAAACGAGGAGTGAGGAATTAGAAGTTGGGATTTCGCGGCAGGGGGGAAAGACGACCAAGAACCGCATCGCACGCTCCATCCGTTTAGCCGCGGGACTCGTCCCGCGCGCTGGAGCGCGGACCGATAGAAATCCCCTCCCGCAACGAACGCCACGCACGGCATCCACCATGGCCAAGCATGATGCCCCCCGATTCCGCTGAATTCCTGATGGACATCGCCGCACCGCTGGGTGGATTCTACGCCCTGGCGGCCGCGATGAACGCCCTGGCGGCGTGGCGCGGGATGCGAACCGGCGGTGCGGCGCGGCGGCGCGCCGCGGCGTGGCTCGCACTGGTCGCGGTGTTCGCCTGGTTCAGCGTCCGGGCCTGCCACGGTCAGCCGGCCGAGTTGGGCCGATCGGTCAAAGCGGCGATCGACGCGGTCCTGGGGCCGGTGACGTTCTTTTTCGGATCGCTGGCGCTGTTGGCCGCGGTCTTCGTGGGCCGCCGGTTCTTCGTGCGACGCTGGGTGGCGTGGAGCGGCTTCAACGCGGCGGTCCTGTTCCTGGGCCTCTCACTGGCCGACGTGCATTTCGCCCAGGTCGTGCTCAAGCCCGACAACGTGCCGATTGTGGCCATGGTGTTCCTGCTGGGGTTCTTCACGTGGCTCGGCGCGGCCCAGGCCGTCGAGAACGATGAGCGTTTCCGGCGCAACCTGCCGCCTGCCGAGCAGGACGACGCGGAGAAGACGCTCGTCTGGCCCGACCTGGTCTATATCGAACTGATTGCCATGGTCGCCGTCTCGGCCCTGCTGATCGTCTGGTCGCTGGTGCTGCGGGCGCCGCTGGAGCAGCCGGCCAACCCTGTGGTCACGCCCAATCCGTCGAAGGCCCCCTGGTACTTTGTCGGCCTGCAAGAGATGCTGGTCTTCTTCGACCCGGCGATTGCGGGCGTGATCTTGCCGGGCCTGATCATCGTCGGGCTGGCGTTGATTCCCTATCTCGATTTCAAGCCCAAGGGCGCCGGTTACTACGCGATCGACCGGCGGCGGTTCGGCTACGTCGGGTTCATGTTCGGACTGCTCCAGTTGTGGATCCTGTTGATCCTCGTGGGCACGTTTCTTCGCGGTCCGAACTGGAGCTTCTTCGGGCTCTACGAACCGCGCGACCCCCACAAGCTGCTGACCCTGACCAACGTCAAGCTGTCGGAGTATTTCTGGGTATCTTGGCTGGGACGCGACGTGCCGCAGGTGGCCCCCGGCGGCAACGGGCTGGCGCGTCTTGCCGCGATCGTCTGGCGCGAGATGGCCGGTGTGATCTGCTTGGCCGCGTATTTCGTGGGCATGCCGTGGTTGCTGGGCCGGACCTGGCTTCGGCGTTACGTCCGGGAGATGGGCAAGACGCGATACCTCGTCATGGTCTTGCTCTTGTTGATGATGTTGGCCCTGCCGCTGAAGATGATCCTCCGCTGGTGCTTCAACCTGAGCTACGTCGTGAGCATGCCGGAGTATTTCTTTGGTTTTTGAGGGATGGCTCCCACCGATCACCGACCGCTGACCACCGATCCCCCATGTCCACACCCGACGCAACCTTCTACAACCTGAAGCGGCTGCACGCAATCTTCGCGCTCGCGTCGCTGGCCCTGTTGGCGGCCACGGTGTGGATGCTGGCTGCCGACCACCGTCGGGAGTGGAAAGAGCACCAACGCACGTTCCGCGACCGCATCGAGCCCTGGACGACCGCCGCGACCATCGCCCAGCGCGAGGCCGACGCGTCCCTGGCGCGCGGGAATCCAGCCGAGCTTCAAGCGGGCAACGAGCGTCTCGGACTTGCTTTGGCTCGGCAGCGTCCGAGTTTCGGCAAGTGGTTTCTCAGTCTGCCGTTGATCGATGCGTTGGGCAGGCCGCTGGCGATCGAGCAGGTCTGGCTGCCGGAACTCCAGATCGACTACAACTTCTGCCAGGTGGCTCGCTTCGACCGCTGCACCACGTGCCACCAGGGGATCGACAAGGTCCGGGATCACAACTCGCCTCTTCCGTATGCGGGAGAGGGGGTGAGGGCGGCCTACTTGCCCGAGTCCACGTTCACGGTCGCTTTGGCCACGCCCGATCAGGCGCCGGAGGTCGAATCGGAGAATGCGTCGCAGCGCGATGCGTCGCTTCGCAAGACCTACGGACTCGCGCTGGTGCCCGGTATGCTCGATCCCGCGGACGTGACCGTCGGTTGCGTCTTGCCCAAGACTCCGGCGGCGATGGCCGAAATTCTTGCCGGCGACGTCGTGGTTGCGGTGGACGGCCGTCCGATCGCCGATCCCAGTTCGGAGCCCAACGCGCTGTTCAACGACCTGCTGCACCGCTGGGTGCGGGTCTGCCCGGACCTGATGATC
>CAZFKF010000495.1:0-4818 GCA_964518805.1 uncultured Planctomycetaceae bacterium
ATCTATAGCGCGCGGCCGTAGACGCCCACGCGGCCCAATTGGCCTGGGAACTTGCTTCCTCCCTGGGAATCGTACCCGATGCGCAACGGATGCTTGACGCCGGGCACCGAGGCAGTGCCTTTGTCCCCGTTGACGAGAATCCACGATCGCCCCCAGAATCCCGCCCACCACGCCGACGTGCGGCGGCAGGCATCCTGAGCGTCGGCCGAATCGGCGGCGATTTTGCGGGCTTGGTCGAGCCACTGCTGAGCGCTGGCGGTCTGGGCGCACGGAGCAGAAACGCGGAGCGAAAACGACTTCACGGCGCCGCGCGTCTTGAGAGCACGGGGACCTGCGAAACGAAACTCGGCCCCCGTGACCCAACCGCCGAAGGTGCGATGGATAAGCGGATCTCGCACCTTGGCCGCCTCGGCTTCCAACGATTGAACTTTCAACGTGACTGGCACCACGGAGATTTCGTTGCGATGGTACCAGGCGACCGCGTCGCCGAGGCCGACGGGAAAGACGTCCGCCGATTCGACCAGGTCGAACGGAGCGTCGTGGACGCTCCAGGCCGACTGTTGCTCCTCGCGCGAAAGCGTCCGGGGCGCTGTGCGCCAGCATTCGACGGTGGCCGTCGCGGACACCGGCGATTCGGATTCCCCCACCACATGCACCACGGGTCGATCCGAATCCACGAACACCCGCAGCGAGACTCGCCTGCCGGCTTCACCCGCCGCAATTTCGCACGCGCCGCCTCGCAGCCGAAGTTCCTGCCGGAACGGCGCACCCACCGCAAACGGGTTGGGCGACAGCGACACACGCACGCACCCCACCTTGAGCAAGCGAGAAACCTCGCTGAGCGAGTCGCTTCGCGAGATATAGAACACCAGGTCGCCGCCGGCCTCCACCCAGAGATTGATGCCCACTTCGCCGTTGCCCAGCGGCATCGAACCGGCGGAATCCTTGCTCGGCGTGGTCCAGACGACGTTGTAGCGGTCCAATTCCGCGGGGGCGGCAGGCGGGGCGGCCACGGCGGCAACGCTCAGAGCGCGGCAGGCCAAACAAAGCCATCCGAATGCAGCGGCAGTCTTCATCGTTCATTCCTTTTGCCAGGTGCGAGCAGCCAGAGACAGCCTAGCACCACCCAACGCCGGCTGCAATCGGGTTTGCGCTGCGGCGGCCCACCGCCTCGATCGCGAAAGCGCCGGGCTTGGCTCGGTACAGCAGCAGTGGTAAGCTGACCGCGTGACCGTTGTGATACGAAGACTCTCAAACGCAGAGGCACTCCATGTTGAATCCGCTTGGTCCGACCGCCGCAATTCTCGCCCTTCTTCTGACGGCTTGGCACGCACTCCCTGCCGCATCCCGGGCCAGCGAACCGGCGGCAGAATCTGGCAAGCGGATCGCCCAGAGTCTTCAGCCCTTTGTGGATAGCCATACCCTGGCCGGTGCCGTGACGCTGGTCGCCACCAAGGACAGAGTGCTCAGTCTGGAGGCGGTGGGCTATGCCGACGTCGCGGCCAGCAGGCCGATGCAGACCAACGGCCTGTTCTGGATCGCTTCGATGTCGAAGCCGATGACCGCCGCCGTGGTGATGATGCTGGTCGACGAGGGCAAGATCAATCTCGACGATCCGGTGGAGAAATACCTGCCGGAGTTTCACGGGCAGATGGTCGCGGTCGAACACGATGAAGAGCATGTCCTGCTGAAGAAGCCGGTTCATCCGATCACGGTCCGCAACGTGCTCAGCCACACGAGCGGACTGCCGTTCATGTCCCGCGTCGAGCATCAGATCGACGCGCTGCCGCTCCGCTTCGCCGCCATGAGCTACGGCCTCACGCCGCTGAGATTCCAGCCCGACAGCAAGTACGATTACTCCAACGCCGGCATCAACACCGCCGGCTGCATCGTCGAAGTTGTCAGCGGCATGCCGTACGAGAAGTTCATGCAGAAGAGGCTCTTTGAACCGCTGGGCATGAAGGACACGACGTTCTCGCCCAGTGCCGAGCAGTACCGGCGCCTGGCCAAATCCTACAAACCCAACGCGGCCCAGAACGGCCTAGAAGAGATCCCGATCGGGCAGCTCACGCAGCCGCTGGCCACCTCGAATCACTATCCGTGCCCCGCGGGCGGGCTGTTCTCCACGGCCGAAGACGTGGCCGCGTTCTGCCGTATGCTCCTCGGGGGCGGGGTCTACGAAGGGAAACGGCTGCTTTCCGCGGCCGCGGTCCGCCAAATGACGGGCACGCAGACCGGCGATCTGTTGAACCAGGGCAAGGGCGAACATGGCTACGGGCTGGGGCTGTCGACCAGCCGCAAGGGCCATGGCGATACCGGGCCCGCCCTGGTCGGCGACTGCGGCCACGGCGGGGCCTACGCCACGAACATGGGGATCGACGCCAAGCACGGGTTGGTCACGGTGTTCATGGTCCAGCACGCCGGCTTCCCCGGTCCGGACGGCGGCAAGATCCTGCCCACGTTCAACAAAGCGGCCGTTGAAGCGTTCGCGAAATGATCGAAAACCGCAACGCGGGGCCATGCAAAGCTCAGGCCTCCTGAGGCGTTCGGAAGCGTGGCATGCCGTCACGCTGCGAAGCCGAGGGTCGGCATGAGCGCTGCCGCCACGGGTCGGGAGGCATGCATGGTTGAATCTGGTCGCACTTCAACACGCCCATCGAAGACTCTGGGCGTGCCACGCGAACCGCCGCTGCCAAGTCAGTTGGCAACTGGCGGATGTCTCATGGCGGCGGCATGCTGCGAGAGTTCATCGGGTGAGATGGCGCGGTCGTATACGGCGGCCTCGTCGAGTTTGCCCTCGAAGTTGGCGAAGTGGTCGTTGCGCCCGCCGAGGAAGATCTGGCGTTCGGCCGGGCCGCACCCGGGCGTGATTTCGCCGGCGATCTCAGGTTCTCGACGGAAATCGAGGTACACGGCCACGCGTTTGCCGTCGCGGACCAGCAGCACGTGATGCCAGATGCGCATGCCGATTTCGGTCTTGCCGGCCAACAGTTCCTTCCCCGCGTTGCCGTTGAAAACGATCAGTCTTCCCCCGTACGAATCCGTGCCGCCGATGCCGAGATGGTCGCCGGGGGCGCCTTCGACGCCGTCCTTGCCTCGCGAGAAAAGGTAACCGGTGACCGGCCGGACGCCCGACGGGATGCCGTTCCAGAACCAGAACTCGACGCTGTACGCGCGGCCGAGATGGGCGGCGGCCTTCATGCGTCCGCCGGCAAAATGGGCGGCGCGGTTGGTCCGCCCTGCGGCGGCCATGCCCGGGCGGGCGACGCCGTCGAGATAGAACACCACGCCGTCTTCGTACGTGCCCTGGCAATGGTGCCCCGAGGCGTCTGCGGCCGTGGGCCCGGAAAATTCGTCGAAACCCCAATACGCGGCCGGCTTGGACCGCAGCACGGCGGCCTGGTACGTCCCACCGGGCGGGAGCACGGCGCGGCGGGGCTTGCCCGAGACTTCGGCCAGCAGTTCAAGCATGGCCTCGACGATCTTCGGTTCGGCCTGGATCTCCAGGCCGGCGCTGCGGGCGGGCCACGTGGTGTAGCCGCCCAACTTGTGCTGCTCCGGCGGCGGAATGTAACCCTCGGCACCGTTAGCCAATTCGATGTTGAACGTGGGCTCCAGCGGGCTCTGGGTCTTGATCTTCAGGCCCGTGATCCCGAACACCTCGTTTGGGAACGCTGCAATCCCCAGTTCGCCGATCCGCACGGCCTGCAGAATCAGTTCCCGTTTCGGCGCGTCGTGCAAGGCCAGTTGTTCGCCGGCATACACCTCGGGAATGCTCGTGGCTTTGGTGCGGTCCTTCATCCTTTCGATGACCTGCCGGGCCCAGGCCAGGCGGGCCTCGTCCGGCGTTCGACGGGCCAGCGTGAGCTTGCGCTGGCGCACGGCCAGCGGCGCCCAGTCGTGGAAACGGATCTTCCGATAGGCATGGAAGGCGATCTCGGCCAGTTGATCGGCATAGGCGTCGAGCGACACATCTTTCCTCGGTCCGCCGTAGTCCATCCAGTGCAGGTCGCCCGCCGTGCCCTGCGACATCATGCCGACGAACGGCGGTCCCGCCTTCACGGCGCCCATGCGCCGCGCGACCGCATCGCAGAACCGACCGAAGTAGTCGGCCGACACGGGCGCCGCGCCGACGTAGTGCATCGAATAGTTGGCCAGCAAGGCCACGGGCCGGCCATCGGGCGATTGCACGGCCAGCACCGAGAGCGCCGGGTCCTTCGGGCCTGCCGGACCGATGTACTCGGGGTTCTGATAGCCCGGATGCATCATGGCCCGGACTGTATGTCCGCCGAACGGATCCTCGCCGATGCAGTCGGGCCGCTTGATCCATCGCCGGCAGTTGGTGTGCTCCGGGGCCTCGGCCACGGCCCAGCCGATCTTCGCCGGGGCGAGATTCCGGGTTGCCCGTTGGATCGCTTCCACGATTCCGTCGGCGAGAAGCTTCGGATAGGCGGCGTCGGTTCCGGTGCCCAGCGCCCCCATGGACGAAGGGGCCGAGTGCGTGTGGGTCGCCGCAATAAGCATGCGCTCGGCCGGGATGCCGGTCGCCGCCGCGGCCCGCTGCTTGACGCCGTCGATCAACTCGCGGGCCATCATCAGCGTGTCCACGATGGCGATCACGATCTTGCCGGTGCCGTCGTCGAGTACCAGGGCCCGGGCGTGCAGGGGGTCCACGAGGCGATTGGCATATTGCTCCAGAAAGCCGCCGCTGACGATCACCGGGAACTGCTTCGGCGAGATGTCGACCGAAGCGGCCCCGGCGCGAAACGGTTTCGCCTGCGACGGTGCCGCGCCCCTAGCATCTTGGGCGATCCAAGC